>CAZKHV010000008.1:0-19421 GCA_964552605.1 uncultured Zetaproteobacteria bacterium
TGGATTCGCCACATGCTGGGGTAGAAGAATGGCTCCCAGTTGCGTTGTGATATGTGTCACTGTGTTTGGAACGGCAGTCGAAATGATTGTGTTTTGGTGTGAGATTGGTTTTGAGATGGTTGTCGCGGCACACTTAGTCGCGGTATTATGGTAGTATGGAGGCTCGTTTTGGCTGCAATGAAAAAACAATTGATGATGTCGATGTCGCCTTCTGATAGCGTGATTCCAGTTGTATTGACACGTAAATTACTGATGGTGTTCATCGTTGCTGCTGTTACTGCGTTGGCTTTGGCTGCTTGGGGTGCTTTTGGCGTGATGCAGATGAGTGAGCTTGCATCGGCGTTGAAAAAAAGCGAACAGGCTTTGGCACATGCTAATATCACCAGTCATATTCAACTTGAAGCTTTACAGAGTCGGTTGCATACCGAGCAGGATAAACAAGCAGTTTATGCCCGCGCACTGGGTAAGATCCAGGCTCGAATGGCGCGTCTTGATGCATTGGGCTCCCGTTTGGTCGATGTGGCGGCCTTGGATAAATCCGAATTTGATTTTGCGCTTGAACCTGCTTTTGGTGGTCCGCGCTTGTCGCCGCCGGATATATTTGTTGCTCCCATTCGTTTGCATGATGATTTGAATGAGGCTGGTAGTCATTTGAAGCAACTCGATGCACAACTGGTTGCAATTGATTATATGTTGGAAAATAGACATGCCGCATTGGATGCCAAGCCGCATGCCTGGCCGACTGAAGGTGGCTGGATCAGCTCTCGTTTTGGTCGGCGTATTGATCCGTTCAATGGGCGGCCGACTCAACACTATGGCGTGGATATTGCGAATCGATCGGGTGCACCTGTATTGTCGAGTAGCCGTGGTGTGGTGACATTCTCCGGCAAGATGGTTGATTTCGGTTATGTTGTTGATATTGAACATGGCTATGGTTATCGGACACGTTATGCTCATATGGGGGATGTGGCCGTTCATATTGGCGATGTGGTGACGGGCAATCAGTTGCTCGGACATATCGGCTCGACGGGACGATCCACAGGGCCGCATCTGCATTATGAAGTGCGCCGCTTTGGCCAGTTGATCAATCCGAATTCGTTTTTACCGCGCGGTTAGTTGGCAATCGCCGTTACTCCCATCTTATTCGGTCTGATGTTTTGCCAAGTGATGAAATGAAATGGAAAAAACGAAAAAAATTGAAGCATGCGCGCCATTGCGTAGCATGGCTGCATGATGAAGATACCTGTCGCTATTCTCGGAGCTACCGGTTACACCGGAGCTGAACTGATTCGTTTGATTGAAAATCATCCTGTGTTTGAGGTGGCGCATCTTGGCGCTCATTCGCAAGCGGGTAAACTCGTTGGTGATGTGATGCCCGGCTGTGCGGGCAAGGTGGCTCAGATGAAACTGGCGGCGGCGGATGCTGTGTTGCCGGAGTCGGTGGCGTTGGTGTTTACTGCTCTGCCACACGGAGCAGCGGCGGTGAGTGTTAAAAAAGCTTTGGATGCAGGCAAAAAAGTGGTCGATTTGTCGGCTGATTTCCGGCATCAGTCGCATGATATTTATCAAGCTGCATATAAGGCCGAACATCCACATCCGGAGCTTTTCTCTGAAGCGGTGTATGGTTTGACTGAATTCGCCCGAGATAAGGTGGTGAATGCCCGTTTGGTTGCCAATCCGGGTTGTTATCCTACCTCAACCTTGTTGCCGCTGTTGCCGCTGTTGCGGGCCGGTTTGCTTGATCGTTCCTCTATTATCATTGATTCGAAGTCGGGAGCGTCGGGAGCGGGCAGGAGTGCCAGTGTTGATTTATTGTATTGTGAACTTAACGATTCGGTAAAAGCGTATGGTTTACCACGTCATCGCCATGTTTGGGAAATGGAAGAATGGGCATTGGGTTTTGGCGGGGAGTCGGTTCGTTTGCGTTTTGTGCCGCATATATTGCCCATGAACAGGGGTATGTTAACTACCTTGCATTTAAGTGGTGAGCATACCGCCGACTGGCACGGGATCTTGCACGATTTTTATGCCGATGAAGCTTTTGTGCGGGTTTTGCCGGCAGGGCATTTGCCATCGACTGCCGGTGTGTCCGGTAGCAACCGTTGTGATATCGGTCTGGCTGTATTGGGTGAACATGAAGCGGTCGTGGTCAGCTGCATTGATAACCTGCTTAAGGGGGCTTCCGGTCAGGCTGTGCAAAATGCCAATGTGATGTTTGCTTTGAATGAAACAACCGGCTTGTCCGTGCACGCGTTATGGCCGTGATTTGATACGATCATGTTTCAGTTCCATGCAGATTCGCCTGGGGCAGGGCTCGAAATTCAGCAAACAGCTGACTGTGCGTCCATGCATGCTGATTGTGTTGCTATTGAGTGTGGTGGGGCTGGCCGCTGTTGCCGGCTCGATGCTGATTTCACCGATTCATCGTGCGCAACACACACAATACATTGCCCAATTGCAATACGAACAACGTAATCTCAGTAGTAAGTTAGCTGAGGTCGAGGCGATGTTGGCGCTGCGAGATGCTCAAATTGAAAGCATGCAGGCGGAATCACTGCGCAATGCTCATGATATGCGCCTTATGAATAAGCGTTTGGCGATGTTTGATGATGTGCTGGCAGCTCGCAAAGTTGGTGGTTGGCATATTCTGCACCCGACAGCACAATGGCTCGATGATCATGCGATTGCTTATAGTTTGGTGGTGGTGAAGGGTGAAAACTATCCACGCTGGGCTAAAGGCCATATCAGTTTTTCGGTCATGGATTCGAATGGCCAAACGATTGCGTTGGAGAATAAAGCGGGTAAAAGATCACTGCGCTTTGATGTGACGACGCATGTGTTTTTTGAAGGTACTATTCCATGGTCAAAGAACTGGCAGGCTAAGGTCTTGACGATTTCATTGTTTGATAAGCGTGGTAAAAATAATCAGAAAATTGAAATTCCTATTGTGAATCATTACAAATTAAATGCAGCTGAATTGAAATCCGACACATTCAACCCTGCGGCCTTCGATGGTAAGGGTTTGAAATACAGCTCACAGATACCGGATCTTGCCGTGCCGAAAAAAGGGGACGTTCATCCATGATTAAATCCTATTTGCATTGGAATCCTGAGATTGTCGAATCCGCTTTTATTGCGCCATCGGCGGATGTGATCGGGCGTGTATCGATTGGGGCGGATTCGAGTATTTGGTATCAAACGGTATTGCGTGGGGATGTGCACGATATTGTGATTGGTGAGCGCTCAAATATTCAGGATTTAAGTATGATTCATACCAGTGGTGGTGTGTGCCCTTGCGTGGTGGGTGATGATGTGACCATCGGCCATCGTGTGATTTTGCACAGCTGTGAGATTCAAAACCGTTGTCTGGTGGGTATGGGTTCGATTGTTATGGATCAGGCTGTGTTGGAAGAAGGCTGTTTTCTGGCGGCTGGCTCCCTGGTGACGGAGCGAAAGGTGTTGCGCGGTGGTTATTTGTATGCCGGTTCACCGGCCAGAGAAATACGGCCATTGACGGATGTCGAACACGCTTTTTTACAGCGCTCAGCGACGCATTATGTGGAAGTTGCAGGCAATCATAAGGATAACGATGATGTGTAAACAACGATTCGCGGCGATTGATATTGGCTCGAACACGTTCCGTTTGATGATTGGGGATCTGGCCGATGATGAACGGGCCGATAGTAGTCCGATAGATGGAAAACCGTGGAAGATGGTGCATTACACCCACAACATCATCCGACTCGGTGAAGGTTTGCATCGTAGTGGTCAATTGTCGCAAGCTGCGATGGAGCGTGGTTTGGCTGCCTTTGATGATTATGCCCGTTTGTTGGCGCAGTATGATGTGGCGGCGGATCAAACATATGCCGTTGCAACAGCAGCGATGCGTGAAGCGGGCAATGGTAAGGCTTTTCGGGATCGGGTGGCTGAAAAAACAGGCATTCAGATTTGCATTGTGGCGGGTGAGGATGAAGCGGCGATGTCGTTGGCGGGTGCATGTGCCGTACTCAAGGCCGAGACGCAGGCTGATATGTTGTTGTTTGATATTGGCGGTGCGAGCACAGAATTTATTCGTGCGAGTGATGCTGTGGCGTTGGATGCGATCAGTCGCAAAATGGGTGTGGTACGTCTGGTGGAAGCACATTTGCATTCGGATCCACCATCAGCCTCGGATTATGCCGCTATGCTTGCCGCAGCCGATACGCATTTGGCGGCGGTTGAAGCGTTTTGGGCTGATGGTGAGATTCCAACACGCCTGGTGGGTACGGCAGGTACAGTCACAACCCTTGCTGCAACGGCACTGGATCTGTGCCCTTATGATGCCGGCATGATTAATAATTACAGCATGAGCAGGCTTGCATTTGAAGCCTTGCGAGATCGTTTGTTGGCCATGGATCAGGCAGAACGTCAGGCGATTCGTACGATTGAATCCGGTCGTGCTGATTTGATTGTGGCAGGTCTGGCTATTATCGAAGCGGTGATGCAGCGCTGGCATTATGATCGGCTGAGTATTGTGGATGCTGGCCTGCTGGAAGGGGCTTGGCTGAAGATTGCAAAATTAACGTAGCGTGCAGATAGTCAGCTAAACATACTCCTAGCCCGAACTATTCATGAATCGGTGTGATGATCGCGCAGCAGTATTCATGAATAATTCGGGTTAGAGTGAATATTCTGGCAGCAGGCTGTTAACAAAATCTTCAGCATTAAATGGCATCAGGTCTTCCAAGCCCTCGCCCACGCCGACATAACGAATGGGTAGGCCGAAGTTGTGGGAGAGTTGCAATACAATGCCACCCTTGCCCGAGCCATCGAGTTTGGTGACGATCAAGCCGGTTGTACCGGCGACTTCACGAAACTTTTCAACCTGTACAACAGCATTTTGGCCGGTACCGCCATCGACGACCTGCCATACTTCATGCGGTGCATCCGGGTATGCCTTGTTGATCACGCGGCGCACTTTGGCTAACTCATCCATCAGGCCGCGATCGGTTTGTACCCGGCCAGCAGTATCGACAATAACCACATCGTAAGCCCTGGCTACACCGCGTTGCACGGTATCAAAGGCAACGGAAGCGGGATCTGCACCATCATGCTGGCGCACCATGTCGGCACCTGCGCGCTCCACCCACACGGCCAATTGATCAACGGCTGCTGCCCGGAAGGTGTCACATGCTCCAACCAGAACAGATTTACCTTGCTGGACGAACATCGTTGCCAGTTTTCCGATGGTGGTGGTTTTGCCTGTGCCGTTGACACCGACCACAAGCAAGACAAGCGGTGCTTGTTTGGCCTCTTGAATCGGCTTGCTCTCTGGAATCATGGCCAGCATGGATGATTTCAAGGCTTCGATAGAGCTGCCGCGCTGTTTGCGTGCGCGTTGAACCAGAGAACCGGATAATTCACCGCCGCAATCGGCCATAATTAACCCGTCTTCAATATCCATCCATTCTTCTTCGGATAATGCATCGACCGATCCACCGGGTACAAGCTGAGCCAAGCTATCGCGGCTACGCGCTAAGCCTTGTTTTAATCTGGAAAAAAATGAGCTCATGAACGACTCCCTGAAACAGGTTTCAATTGAATGTGGAAAGTCTAACATAGAAGATCTCTGCTGTGAGCTTGCGATGTGAATGGTGGAGAGGATTGGCCTGAATGTTGTGTTAAATCATCCAAGTCATCTAAATCGTCTAAATCGTCTAAATCGTTTTAATTGCCTTGTTTGGCTGCTAGCGTTCGCCATTGTGCAGGGTGTTGAGGATGCTTTTATGGAATATATTACAACGGGAAAAGCAGCGCGTTTGTGTGGTGTGGGTATCAATACAATTAAGCGCTGGATTCAAAAAGGTGAATTGAAGTGTGTGATTACTCCGGGCGGCCATTGGCGTATCGCGGCCGATGAGTTTCAACACTTCTTGCATGCGCTGCCGTCGGCACCTGTGCAGCAGGAGCAATCAAAAAAAGCCGAAGCAAGGTATAAAGTGCTGCTTATTGAGGATGATCAGGCTTTAAGCGCTTTAATTGAAGGAGCCTTTGAGATGGCACCGTTCGATACTTTATTTGATAGCGCTTTTGATGGTTATTCAGGCCTGATGAAAATTGGAGCCATGCAGCCGGATTTGATTCTTCTGGATATTATGTTGCCGGAAATAAATGGTCTTGAATTGATTCAGCGTATCCGTTCATCGGATCTGTGTGCGGCAATGCGCATCGTGGTGATTACGGGAGCGGCTGATCGCAGGGTTGTAAAGCGCGCTCTGAGCCGGGCAAAGCCTGATGCGGTGTTTCACAAACCGTTTGCAATTGAATCATTACTTGAAACGGTGCATGGACTGTTGCTTGAGCAGTCGTTGGTGAAGGTCGCATGATGGAAATATTGAATGCATCACCTCAAAAGCTTGTCTTGCTTGTTGATGACGATCCGATGCTGAGAGAATTGTTTGGTGAGATATTGGGGGGGCTGTATGCGGTTAAAGCGGTAGGGAGCGTTGTTGAGGCACAGCATATCATAAAAAGTGAACATGTTGATGTGGTGATCAGTGATTATCATTTGGATGTGCAGGATGGTGCTGAACTTTTTGCCTGGGTTTTACAGCTCAATCCGGCATTGGCAGCTCGTTTTATTCTGTTGACTGGCGATAAGGATACGGATTTAAGTGTTTTCAACCCCATCGCTACGGTGTTGTATAAGCCGGTTAAAATTGAGCTGTTGTTGAAAACTGTTGGGCAAGTATGTCTAACGGATAAGGAGATGTCATGATGGCGCGTTGGCAACAAGATTCGGTTTTACACATGCCCAGTTCGGGAGATCACAACGCTGCGATGGGTCGGGAAGTGCCGCGCTCTGTTGTGCTGGAGCAGATTGGTAAAGCTAGCCTGAATATCTTTAATGCGGCTTATTGTATGGTGGCTTATCTGGAACATGGCGAAAAGCATTTTATTGCTCTGGGGCTTGATGATGGTGCTGAATCCGATATCTCCCATTTACCTGAGGGCGTAGGCCTGCTTGGTCAGCTATGGGAAAAAGGGCAAACAACGATCCGCCTTGATGATTTGAATAAACATCGGAAATCCAGCGGTTGCCCACACGGGCATCCGGCTCTGGAAGCCTTTATGGGCACACAGATTTGTTTTGATCAACATATCCTCGGGGTTATTTATCTATCCAAAGCCCCCGGTGGCAAACCCTTTTCTATTGAGGATGAAACCACATTGCAGGTGCTGGCTTCAGCCTGTGCTATTGAACTCTCCAATGCCTATACCTTTGAAAAGCTAAAAGATGCATACGGTGATTTGGAGGTGCGCACCGATGAATTGAACCGGGCCAATGCACAGCTGAGAAAACATGAACTGGAGCTGGAAACAAGTGCGCAAGCATTGGATCGAGCCAATAAACAATTAAAGCTGCATGCCATTGATTTGGAGTTGCTGAACGATGAACTGGCCTCGGCCAATCGAGCCAAAGATCAGTTTCTGGCCAATACCAGCCATGAATTGCGCACACCATTGAATGCGATCATCGGTTTCTCCGATTTATTGTCGGACAAACGCTTGGGTGAGTTAAACAGCAAGCAGCAGCGCTATGTGGGGCATATCAGTAATAGCGGTAAACGCTTGTTGGGCATTATCAATGCCTTGCTGGATATCAGTAAAATTGAATCGGGTATGATGGACATTGATGAATCGGTCTTTAAGCCCTCCGACATCAGCCAGCAGCTGATGTCGGAGCTGAAACCGTTAGCCGACAGTAAGGCTATTGAGTTTATTCTCACGGAAAACATTGGCTCGGGACTGCACATTCGATCCGATAAAGACAAGGTGCATCAAATTCTGATCAACCTGTTGGGCAATGCGATCAAGTTCACGCCGGAAAAAGGGCGGGTGGAGTTGGATCTGTCTGTTTCAAAGGCTGAGGGTACGACGGAAGAATGTCTGTTGTGTTGCCGCATCCGTGATAATGGTATTGGGATTGCAACAGAAGATCAGGAGCGCATATTCATGCCGTTCATTCAGGCTCAAGGTGGCATGGAGCGTTCACATGGAGGTACAGGACTGGGTCTTTCGCTTTCAAAACATATGGTTGAACTGTTGGGCGGTGATATTCGCTTGGAAAGTCAGCCGGATCAAGGCAGTACATTTTATATTTCTCTACCTGTGGTCGCAAGCCATGCTGAGTCGGATCATACGTTGTGGTCTGAAGAGGCCGTTTCACAGGTCGTAAGTTCCGAGGGCGCAACATGCATTGAAATTGAAGAAGCCATGCCGGATATTGCACCTCAGCCGGTGATTATGATTGTTGATGAAAATACGCCTCGTGCGGATGCCGTTCAGGGTATTTTTGCTGGTGAAGGGTATCAGGTGATGTGTACCGCACTAAGCGATGTAGAGACGATTGCTGCGAGCTGCAATTTGTTTCTTATTATTCTGGGCATTCCGGATGATGCTGAACAAATATATGAGCGCTTGCAGCATTTAAAACGATCGGATGCGATCAATAAAATCCCTACGATTCTGTTGGCCGGTGATGCAGAAAACCCCCGTTTTACGACCGGAAGCACGATTGGTCAGGTTCGGGATAGTCTGGATCGTTATGATTTACTTGAGATGGTGTCTCATTTTGGTTTGCATATTCCCAAGCCGCCTTCAGCACCGACGGTACTGGTTGTCGATGATGATTTATCGGTGCGCGAATATTTGAAAGAAACACTGGTGGCAGAAGGCTACCATGTGTTGCTGGCGGCGAATGGTGATGATGGAGTGCGTATAGCTATTGAGCGCGACCCTGATTTGATTATTCTGGATTTGATGATGCCGGGCACAACGGGTTTTGAAGTGGTCAACCGGCTGCGGGAACATCCAGAAGCGTGTGATATTCCGGTTATTATTTTTACAGCCAAAGATCTCACGCGCACTGAGGCGCTGATGTTGGGGCAGGATGTGGAACGCATCCTGGTTAAGGGCGTAAGCAACCGTCAGGATGTGTTGCAGCAGTTGCATAAATTGGAACTGTTGTATCCGGTGCGGGCCAAGCTGATGGATACCAAGCTGGACTGCTTTAATTTTCGTTATATCCAGCGCCGATTGGATCATGAAGTGGCACGATCGATTCGTTATGGGCATTATTTTTCGCTGATTGCCTGGCAAATGGATGGTTTTGACCCGTATTGCAAAAAGCATGGCAGGCGTTGGGGTGTTGCGGCCTTGAAATCCTCGGTGGCGATTCTGCATAATATGATTCGCAAGGGTGATGTGTTGGCGCGCATAGATAATGATCGTCTGATGTTGTTGCTGCCGGGCTTGTCGATGAAGGAAAGCTATTGTGTTGCTGAAAAAATTCGTTTGCGCATTAGTCATCAGGCGTTGCCGTTACCGAATAATCAAAAAGGTAAATTAACTGTTTCAATCGGGGCGGTTGGCTCCGAAGAAAGTAAAGATAGCCATGAGTTGATGAGCTTGTTAAACAGCCGGGTGCAAGCAGCGCTTAGCGAAGGTGGTAACCGCATTGTGATGGAGGATTGAATGGCCTATCCGAACGTACTTATTGTCGATGATAATTTGCTTAACCTCGAATTGGCAGCTGATTTACTTGAACTGGAGTCGTGGGATGTGCGTACGGCGGAGCATGGCGCGATGGCGATTGTGGAGGCGCGCAGGAATCCACCGGATCTGATTCTTATGGATATGCGTATGCCGGGCATGAGTGGTTTGGAAGCTTTGTTGGAATTAAGAAAGTGGGATGCAACACGTGATATCCCGATTGTTGTGTTAACCGCATCGGTGATGATTGGTGAAAAGGAACGTTTGTTGCAAGCCGGTTTTGATGGTTTTATGCAAAAACCGATATCCGTTGGCAGCTTTGCCGATGAGGTGCGCTCGTATTTAAAAAACTAAAACATATCCAGTATTTGTTGTCGGCGTTTGGCCGAACAATCGCGGCTTTGGAAAAAAGGCAATTCTGTGTATCGTTCGCGGCCTTAAATAATTATTCAATAGATTGTTCAACCGGAGCTCCCTCATGCAGGTTTCACCCCTTACCGCTTTATCCCCGCTGGATGGCCGTTATGACAGTAAAACAGCTGCATTGCGTCCCATCTTTAGTGAATATGGTCTGATTAAAGCACGTGTTACCGTGGAAGTACGCTGGCTACAAATGTTGGCGGATCATAATGATATTCGCGAAGTTGCGGCATTTTCAGACGATGCACGGGCATTTTTGGATGCCATTGTCAGCGATTTCTCCGAAACGGATGCGCTGCGTGTCAAAGAGATTGAAGCGACCACCAACCATGATGTGAAAGCGGTAGAGTATCTGCTTAAAGAAAAAGTGGCCGGACATAAGGAATTGGCTGCGGTTTCCGAATTTTTCCATTTCGCCTGCACCTCGGAAGATATTAATAATCTCTCGTATGCGCTGATGTTAAAGCAAGCTCGTGATACTGTGTTGTTGCCAGCTTTGAATGGTATCATCGAAAGCCTGACTCAAGGTGCAAAAGCCTATGCATCGCAGCCGTTGTTGGCACGCACCCATGGGCAAACCGCCAGCCCCACCACGATGGGGAAAGAATGGGCCAATGTAGCTTACCGTATGCAGCGCACGGTGGATCAGATTGCTGCGACTCCGATACTGGGTAAAATCAATGGTGCTGTGGGTAACTATAATGCGCATTTGGCGGCTTATCCCGATCTGGATTGGGCGGCGATTGCACAAGGCTTTGTCGAGTCGCTGGGCATTAGCTGGAACCCTTACACCATTCAAATTGAGCCGCATGATTATATTGCCGAACTGAACGATGGATTGGCACGTTTTAACACCATTCTGATTGATTTTAGCCGTGATATCTGGGGCTATGTATCGCTGGGTTATTTCAAGCAAAAGGTGGTGGCGGGTGAAGTGGGTTCATCAACCATGCCACATAAGGTGAATCCGATTGATTTTGAGAATGCCGAAGGCAATCTGGGACTGGCCAATGCGGTATTGCGTCATCTGGCTGAAAAACTGCCTATTTCACGCTGGCAGCGTGATTTGACCGATTCTACGGTATTGCGTAATCTGGGTGTTGGTTTTGGTTATTCGATTCTCGCTTACAGCTCAGCGCAAAAGGGCATTGGCAAGTTGGAGCTCAATGCTGATCGAATCAATGCCGATCTGGATGCCAGCTGGGAAGTCTTGGGTGAAGCAGTGCAGACGGTGATGCGCCGCTATGGCTTGGAAAACCCATACGAACAAATGAAAGCATTGACGCGTGGCACCGGCATTACACCGGATCGTTTGCATGCATTTATTACGGACTTGGCGATTCCCGCCGATGCAAAACAAGTGCTTCTCGAGATGACTCCTGCGACCTATATCGGTAACGCTGATGTGCAGGCGATGAACATTGACCGCTTCTTGAAATCATAACGTAGGGTATAAATTATGGGCAGAGCATATCAAAATAAAAAAGTTTCCATGGCCAAAACCGCCGGTGCAAAAACCAAGGTGTATTCCAAATATGGGCGTGAGATTTATGTCATTGCCAAAAATGGTGGTACCGATCCCGATGGCAATTTATCGCTGCGCCGTTTGATTGATAATGCTAAAAAAGATCAAGTGCCGACACATGTGATTGAACGCGCCATTCAGAAAGCTGAAGGCGGTGGTGGTGAAGATTATAGCAGCGCCCGTTATGAAGGTTTTGGCCCCGGCGGTTGCATGGTGATTGTGGATTGCCTGACCGATAATAACAATCGCACCTATAACGATGTGCGCCAGTGTTTTATTAAAAACGGTGGTAAAATTGCTGTACCCGGTGCTGTGGCACATATGTTTGATCATCAGGCCGTGTTTGTTTTTAAAGGGGAAGATGAAGATGCGGTATTGGAAACACTGATGCTGGCCGATATCGATGTCAGCGATATTGAATCCGAAGATGAGATGATCACGGTGCTGGCTCCACATACGGAGTTTTTTAAAATTAAAATGGCTTTAACCGAGGCGAACCCTGATATCGCCTTTGAAGTTGAAGATATTTCGCAGGAACCGCAAACGCTAGCACCGATCAGTGGTGACGATGCGGCCGAGTTTGAAGCGCTTGTCGATGCGTTGAATGATTGTGATGATGTTCAGAAGGTATATCACAATGCAGAGCCGGAAGATTGATTGAAGCGTAAGCCTTTAGAATATTTGTAGGCATGTTGATTGCGCTCATATCGTGTTGCAAGTGCCTCTAAAGCGTCTCGGCTTAGTGCTCGGGGTTAAATAGTTTGATGCGTTTTTGATGGCGTTCAAATAGTTTCCAATTCAAAATAGGGATATTCTTTATGATCTCAAGCGGCAGGCGATAAATCTCCGAGGCTTCGGATGTCTGAATGACGGGGTAACGAGGTTCATCTAAAAACATTGAAACTTCACCAAAGAAGTCGCCCGCTTTGATCGTTTCAAGATTCTTTTCGCCGCGCAACTCCACTTGGCCGGATTTGATCAAATACAATTGATTGTCATGGGCATCAAAAAGATGTTGGGCTGGATAACTATCGAGTACAATATGTTCAACGAGCTTGTTCAAGGTGAGGTGTGAAATCGCTTCATTTAATAAATTCAGGTTTTCCAGGAACTGCCAGCTTTCACCGAGCCGTTCAATATCCTCATAGAGGTTATTCAATTGCACAAAATCAGCATACAGCTTGCTGGAAATACTAAGCACTTCGACAAAGCCTTCGGTGCGATAGGTGTGTGAGGCCGGGCAGGATTGCAGAGCTGAGAGTTCGCCCAATAATGAGCCTGCATACAAACGGATTTTGGAATGATTCGTTGAATTAATCATTTCAACGGAGCCGGAGAGAACAAGGTAGAGGTGATCGTGCGTTACACCTGCTTTGATGATGATGGTGCCGGGGTTGAAATAGAAGGTCTTGTTGTTCAACAGGATGCGCAGCTGATGGTCGGGAGCGGTGCGGAAATCATTCGACATGAAGTCATAAGCCCGGCGCATGCCGTAATCCTGATAGGTTGGAATCAAGGGATCCATGGAGCCGAATGAACCATCCGAACCAATTTCCTTTTGTTTGTCGGTTAATGCTTTTGAAGTATGGGAAAGGATGATTTTTTTGCTTTGATCATCTTTGAAATCATCAGCATCACCATGGATCAGGCCACCGCCGATATCAATTTTTTTGATATCCACCGTGGTTAAATAGGCTTTTTTCACGCGATCATAAAAGGCTTGGGAAATTCCTGTTTCCGGGTCATCGGTGCTTAACATCGATTGCAATACTTTAAACGATGATACATCAGCAAAATGGCCGTAACTGCGATAGCCATCCTCCCATAAAGCACGAAAGATGAAGATGTTGGTTTCCACCGGATGCGGCGAAAGAATGGGTTTGACTTCAAGACCATCGACATTATTCCAGCAATCAAATTCCAGATCATGCACTTCAAAATAATCAGAAAAACGGCTTTCTTGCATGGACAGAAGGGCGCATAGTTTTTTGGTGACGGATGTGCGCACGAGTTTGGTGGCATAGTATTTCAGCCGGCGGTCGGTGCGGATAAGAGTCGGTAAGCCGGCAAAATGATCATCATGCGAGTGCGTATGAAAAACCCCTTCGACCTCATTGATACTAATACCCAATGAAGTCAATGTTTCCGGCAGGTTGGGGCCTGCATCAATGAGATAAATCTTGCCATGGAACATGATAATGGACGACATCGAAGGGCGATGCACATCCCAGCCATCGCCTTCGCCGGAATGGATAACCGAAAAGTATTGCCGTTGAATGTGATGGAAGCCGAGCGAGTAGGTGGAGACATAGTGTTCATGGGCTTGTAAGTTCAGATCGATGGTGATGCTTTCATCGAGATAATCAAATTGGAACACATTGAAATCAAGCCGTTTGACATGCAATCCGTTACGTACTTCGATGGGGCTATTTTCAACGATGCAGGTATCCAGTATTTCCTCTGTGGCCAGGATTTTACCAAAAGCAAATTTCAATTTCATGCGAAACAGTTCATTGGCTTCATCTGGACTTAAACCCGCATCAAGCAGTTCTTCGATGTTGGTTAAACCATAGTTACCGCGATAAATATAATCCATTTGAGCTTGAATTTGTTCGTTGGCACCAATTAACATTGGTCTTATGCCGGTGTTATTGGGGTGGTTGGGCAACAGCATGCCTTGGTTGTAGAGCATTTGAAGGACTGGAAATTCAGCCATATTGGCAAAATTACCCTGTTGCAACATGGTGTCGGAAAGCAGTATGGCATTGGGGCCGGTTTCATAGGTTACCCCTTGATGCTCTTCGGAAACAATTAAACCGCTATGGATAAGGTGTTTAACACTGTCAGCCGGGCATCCACATAGAATTCGGATGTCAGCATAGGGCACGTCAACCCAGTAGATTCCAGGTGAGACACATATTTTATTGATCTTTTTTAGCATAACGTGCCCCTTACCGATGGCTAACTAAAAACAAACAACGCAGCTAGCTTTCTACCACTCCTATTGTATGAATGCACCTGTAAAATTTGGGCTGTGAAATCGAAATGGAATGTTGTCATTTCACCGGAGGGTAATAAAAAAGCCTGCGACAATGCGCAGGCTTTACAATGACTCACTTTTCCTAATCAATCAATCAATTAGTCGAGGCGAGTGCGCTCTTCCTGTTCCTGGGCAGTCTTGCATTCGATGCACAGGGTTGTAACCGGACGCGCTTGCAGGCGTTTGATGCTGATGTCGCCACCGCATGCATCGCATTCGCCGAAATCGCCATCTTGCAAGCGCTCGATCGTTTGATTGATTTTTTTAATCAGCTTGCGTTCACGGTCTTTGATACGCAGATCAAAGTTGCGATCTGTTTCCATGCTGGCTTGATCCGTCGGATCGGGGAACGAAGTCTGTTCCTGCTCTGCCATTGCATGCACATTCTCACTCTGGCCGACTTCCAGTTCATTTTTCCAGTCGCTCAGTTGTTTTTCAAAAGCTGTTAATTGTGTCTTGGTTAAGGCCATTGCCATCCTCCCGAAAACCTGGTGATTCATAACAGGAACCGCCAAAAGGGCGCGAACCATATAGATTCTTGTGTAGGGTGTAAATAATGGTTCGCTTGAAAACAGTATAGCATTTTTTCATACATCATACGAGCGTGAAAGTATCTGCAATCTACCGGCGGACAGGATAGGTTTTTATGCATAAGGTTCAGACATGAAACAGGTTATTCGTCATATTGATACGTTAATCATCGGTCAGGGTTTGGCGGGCTCGATATTGGCATGGCAACTCATACAGCAAGGGCAGGATGTGGTTGTGCTGGCGGATGAAGCTTGCCCGTCTGCTTCGCGTGTGGCTGCGGGTATTTTTAATCCGCTCAGCGGCCAGCGACTGTTGTTGCAAAAGCATGCTGAGCTTATTATCCCCACAGCGCGCCGGTGTTATCGTCAGCTTGAGGCGCAATTCGGACAAACTTTTTTCCATGCTAAAAAAATGTTGCGTGTGTTTAAGCATGAGGCTGAACGGCGAATGTTTGAACAACGCCAACATGAAGCTGACTATGCCGTTTATCTTGGTGCTGAGATGGATAGTGCTGCAGCAATGAATCATTTGGCATCGCTACGTGCGCCCCATGGCTTGGGTGAGCAGCAGCAAACTGGATATCTGGATAGCAACGCCTTGCTGGATTGCTTGCGTGATTATTTTATCGCTCAAGGATGCTATATCGCAGGACATGTTGAATATCATGATTTAAATTGCCACGCTGATGCTGTGACATGGCGCGACCTGCATGCCCGGCGCATCATCTTCTGTCAGGGTTTTATGGATCAGGATAATCCGTATTTTGATTTTTTACCCTTTCAACCGGCCAAAGGTGAAATTCTGACCTTGACGAGTCAGGCCGCCTTGCCGGATTGTATTATCAATGCTGGCAAATGGTTGCTTCCCTTACACGATGGCAGATACAAAACCGGTGCGACATATACGCATGATTTATCGGATGGACATGCAACCGAACAGGGCAAGGCCGAGTTAACAGATGCTCTGCAGCAGATGTTCGATATTCCGCTTGCGATTGATTTGGTTGAGCAACAAGCCGGTATCCGTCCAAATACCTTGGATAAAAATCCTTTTATTGGTTTTCGGAAAAAGCAGCCTGCACTAGGGATATTCAATGGTTTTGGTTCCAAAGGGTCGATGTTGATTCCCTATTATGCACAGGCTTTTGTCGATCATATTTGTCATGCCGTCGCACTGCCGCTGGAGGCGGATATTGTACGCATCGAGCGCGCTAAAAAAATCAAGCAGCCACGCGTAGCGCTGACGGCACGGGTGCATCAGCATTTGTTGGCTTATTTGCAGCCTGAGCATATCTGTATCGATGCTACCGCAGGCAATGGTCATGATAGCTTGTTTTTGTTGCGTCATACGAGTGCTCAAGGTCAGGTGTTTGTGTTTGATGTTCAGCCACAAGCGATTGAAAATACACGTCGCCGTTTGGCCGATGCCGGTTTTGATCATCGTGCTGAACTTTTTTGTAGCGGTCATGAGCACATGCTGGATCATATTCCTGTGTTATTGCTGGGCAAGGTCAATGTGATTATGTTCAATTTGGGTTATCTGCCGCAGGCGGACAAAAAACTGATCACCCGAACAGCGACGACCTTGCAAGCCCTAGATGCCAGCGTACAACTGCTCGCTATTGGAGGGCGGATTTCTATTCTGGCTTATCCGGGTCATGCCGGTGGTGATCATGAAACGCGTGCTGTGCAAACATGGCTGATGAAACTCTCTGCAGATCATTTTGAGGTGGTGATGCATGAATCCTTGTCTGCAAAGCCCAACTCACCGCAATGGATGGAAGTGATACGTTTATCTTGAGCGTTATCTGTCGAGTATCACCTCTTGAGTGGTACCTATCGTGAGGGTCTCTTGCATGGAATTTCTTGCATGGGACTTTTACATGGGATTAAACCGAGAGTAAACCACGCATGCCCTGTTGCCAGTGCTCAGCCAACTCGTTTAAGGCCAAGGTTTGCTGGGTGATATGTGATACGCTGATAATGTTCGATTGCAGACCACAAGGGTTGATGGCTGCAAACCAGACCGGATCCACATCCACATTCAAGGCCATGCCATGATAAGCGACCCCGTGTGTGATGCGTATGCCGAGGGCGGCTATTTTGCCTTGCTCTGTCCATACACCGGGAAAACCACAGCGGCGATGGGCTGGGATTCCGATTGTTTGTAGTAGATCAATGCAGGACTGTTCCAGTAAATGGACATAGGCTTTGACGCCCAAATCACGGTCGCGCAAATGTATGACGGGATAAAGCATGATCTGGCCGGGGCCGTGAAAGGTCATTTCACCACCGCGATCGCAGTGCACGACTGGAGCAGGTAAGTGATCGTTCAAACGATTATCGATGCCGCGTCGCCCGGTGGTATAGACCGGTTCATGTTCGCAGCTGAAAATGATTTCGTTTTTTCGGCCGTGCAGCACTGCATCGGCGCGTGTTTGAAGCCTGTGCCAGAGCGGCTGATATGCCTGTCGCCCCAACCACTGGTATGTGAAATTCGCGGCTGTATTTTCGATCATAAGGCCAAGCACAACCGCTTGCTTATGGTTTGTCCATTGTTTCAGGATACATCGCTTCAATCGTTGCATGGTGAGCCTGAGTGATTTTGCGACGTTTCAGTTTTAATGTGGGCGTTAAAAAACCATCAGCCTGTGTCCATTCGGCATCAATAAAGGTAAAGTGTTTTACCTGCATAAAACTGGATAAATCATGTTCATCGTGATGCATCCGTTGTTTTACCCATGTTGAAACGGTTGGGTTTTTACGCCAATCATCAGGCAACGGCTGCTTTTTCTCACGTCGCCATGCTGTTTGCAATGCTGCTGTGTCGGGCACGATCAGCGCGCTTACATAGGGACGCTCATGGGCAATAAGCATGGATTGCAAAAAACACGGATCCTGATTGAGATGCTGTTCAATGACCGCTGGGGGCACATTTTCTCCATTCGAGAGTACCATGATTTCTTTTTTGCGATCCACGATAGTGATGTAGCCATCCGCATCCATCTCAACCTTATCGCCTGTATGCAGCCAGCCTGCTTCATCCATGATTTCAGCCGTAGCTTGCTCATTTTTCCAATAGCCCTGCATAACCATCGGACCTTTCACCAGCAGTTCACCATCCTCCGCCACGTTGAACTCTACGCCGGGCAGGGCAGGGCCAACGGATGCCGGCTTGATGCGCGAGGCGATATTGACGCTGAGTACGGGGGATGTTTCGGTTAAGCCGTAGCCGGGTAAGACGGTAATGTCGGCGGCCAGGAGAAAACGTGCTATATCCGGATGCAGAGCTGCGCCACCGGAAATGAATACACGAATGTTTCCCCCCATTTTGGCTCGCAATTTGGCATTGACGAGCTTGTCCAATAATCCCCAGATAAGGCCTTTTATAGCGGATAAGTCGTTCCCTTGCTGTTTTAATTCAAAGCGTTGAATGCCTAAGCTTTGAGCCAGGGCAAAGAGTTTCTGTTTGATGGCGGGCCCTGCGGCCAACTTGGCTTGTACGCCGGCATAAATCTTTTCGTACAAACGAGGTACGGAAACCATGATGCTTGGTTGCACCTCCGGCATATCACGCAGCAAGGTGGTCACATCTTCGGCATAGGCGATTTCAGCGCCGCTGGCGGTGGGCAGAAAGTGCCCCACCATACGTTCAAAGGCATGCGATGCAGGCAGGAATGAGAGAAACAAATCATGGCTGAAAACCGGAACGCCACCTAAGCCTGCGGCGACATCGCTGAGCATATTGTGATGGCTGAGCATGACTCCCTTGGGATGTCCGGTGGTGCCGGATGTGTAAATCAGTGTGGCCAGATCGTCTCTGTTTGGGCAAACGGCCTGCAGTCGATGATCCCATTGTTCATCCTCGATGATGCTGCTAATGCTATCTGAGCCATGGAATGCCAATCGCTTGAAAGGCGCGTCAGTATTGTCTGCGTTTGAGTTGTCGGCAGCGCCAGTGTCTGTATCCATATTATCCAGGCGATCAAGTTTATGCAGCTGATCGCCTTCTTCGACTAGAACCAGCGCTACATCGGCATCATCAAAGACATAGTGCACCGCCTCGGCTGGATCGGTGAAGTAGGCGGGTACCGTGACAGCCCCCAAACGTAAGATGGCAAAGTCGGCAATAAACCATTCGGGACAGTTATGGCCTAAAATACCGACCCTATCGCCCGGTTTGATGTCTTGGGCTTCTAGCCAGGCGGCCAGACGCAAAACTGATTGCTGCACTCGAATGCGAGACCAGGATATCCAAGTCCCATCCTGTTGACGGTGGCGTAAGAGTGGTTTGTCGAGCCATTGTGCGGGGGAGGATAATAACAGATCGGACAAGCAGCTGGCTTGCTCGACCTGTTGCAGACCCGGACAG
>CAZKHV010000009.1:0-4351 GCA_964552605.1 uncultured Zetaproteobacteria bacterium
GTGCCTGTCTATCCTTAATCAGGTGCTTTTAAAATAAAGCTGGTCGAATCGGGACAAGCTTGAGTGGAGCTTAAATGGAGCATGAGTTGAAACATTCTTTTTATCAGGAAACACAGGTGAATAATGGGCCGTTGGTGCTCAGCCATGCCATGCCACAGAGTCAGAGTGTGGCGCTGGGCATTTTTATTGATGTTGGCAGTCGTGATGAAATCGCTCGTTTGTCTGGCATCACCCATGCTTTGGAGCACATGCTGTTCAAAGGTACGAAACAGATGAATGTGCATCAGCTGGCCGAAAAGCTCGATGAGTTGGGTGGTAATGCGAATGCCTTCACCTCACGCGAGCGCACTTGTTTTCATTTGCATGTCTTGCATGAGCATTGGCGCGAAGCCTTGGATATTCTTATGCAGATGGTGTCCGAGCCAGCTTTGCCCGAAATCGAATGGCAACGTGAACGCGAAGTGATCTTTGCGGAAATGGCCATGGTTGAGGATACGCCGGAAGAGTGGCTGATGGATCGGCATCTGGAAGCGTTGTTTCCTGATCACAGCCTTGCTCGTCCGGTATTGGGAACGCATGCATCGTTATCGGCTTTGCGTGCGGTGGATTTGAAGGATTATTTGCAGCATTGGTATCGTGCGCCGCGCCTGCTGATTGTGGCCGCTGGGCATATTGAACACGATGCTCTGACGGCTGCGGTATCAACAATGGATTGGGGCAATGCTGCGGATGGGGAGTCTTGCGCACGCAAGCCTGTCGCAGGTCTGGCTTCTGGTGTGCAGGCTCTGGCTCGCAGTGGGGAGCAGGCGCAAATCATCGTTTCCTTTCCGGGGATTCGTGCTGCATCAGCCGAGCGGCCGGTTGCATGGCTGGCCAACCAGGTGTTGGGCGGCGGCTTGAGTTCATGTTTGTTTCGTGAAATCAGGGAAAAGCGTGGTTTAGCTTATGGCATTGGTTCGCATCTTAATGCTTTGGTGGATACGGGTACATGGAGCATTACCTGCGGCATGGAGCCGGAGCGGGCGGCGGAATGTGTGAGTTTGTTGTCCGACTTGCTGGCAGGCTTTGCTGCTGATTTCAGTGCCGATGAAGTGGAGCGCTCGAAGCGTCAGTTGCAAGTGCAGTTTCGTATGGGGCTGGATTCGGTGGAAGGGCAGATGCTCTACCTGGGTTCGCGCTTTGATGAGCATAGCCTGCTCTCGCCGATGCAGTGGCTGGAGCAGATTCAGGCTGTGGATGTGGATGCGGTGCGTGTTTGGGCTGCCGAGCAGTTATCTGCGTCTGCATTGTGGAGTATTGCCGCACCGGAGCAGCTGTTGCCTCGAATTTGCAATGAACTGTGATGAAGTGTGCTAGAATTCAGCCATGATTAAAACTATTCAAGAAGATATTCGTACAGCTTTTGATCGCGATCCTGCGGCGCGTTCGTCGTGGGAAGTATTAACCTGCTATCCGGGACTGCATGCGATCTGGATGTATCGCATGGGCAATATGCTCTGGCGCAACAATTTGTCTTGGTTGGCACGTTTTTTGATGCATCTGGCACGTTGGTTTACCGGCATTGAAATTCATCCGGGGGCAACGATTGGGCGGCGCTTTTTTATTGATCATGGCATGGGCATTGTGATTGGTGAAACCACCGAGATCGGTGATGATGTCACGCTGTATCATGGTGTGACGCTGGGCGGTACAACATGGGAAAAAACCAAACGTCACCCGACCTTACAGGATGGTGTGATTGTCGGTGCGGGTGCGAAAGTGCTGGGTGCCATTGTGATTGGTCAGCAGTCGCGTATTGGTGCAAATTCGGTGGTGTTTCGTGATGTGCCGGAGCATTCAACGGTGGTGGGTATTCCGGGTACGGTCGTGGCGACGACAGAATCGTTGATTGAAGATGGTAAAATTAATCTCGATCACCATTTGTTAGCTAACCCAGTATCCGAAGCGCTCGGCCATGTGCTGAAAATGATTGATGATGTGAATGCACGCATCGATACCTTTCACCCCAAACCCAAAGGCGAACAAGCCGAAGCGGTCGATGAACTGGATAAAGATCGAATCTCCGAGCAGGAAAAGCTGGAACGTTTCCTGGGTGGTGGCATTTAACGCCACGCCCCACTTGCCTTCCCATACGACACCGACTGTGCGGCTTTGTAGGCAGGGGGCTTCTATGTTCAGTGATGTGATCGAAATATCTACAACGGGCTATCAGCCTGCTGCTTTATTGTTTATGGCCTGTGTCGGCTGGTTTGATGGGGCTGGCATGTAAGCCGCATTCGGCCACAGCATCTTCCCGTTCCCACCACCAGCGACCCGAGCGAGGGTCTTCACCAACGGTGATGGATCGTGAGCAGGGCTCGCAACCGATGGATGGGTAATGTTGGTCGTGCAAAGCATTGTAGGGCACATTGTAGGTGCGGATATAATCCCAAACCTCATCTTCGGTCCATTCAATTAAGGGATTGAATTTTTGGATGCCGAAAAAAGCATCATTTTCCACTGCCATCATTTCCTGACGCGAATCCGCTTGTTCGCGCCGTAGCCCCGTAATCCATGCTTTTTGATTGGCCAAGGCGCGTTTAAGAGGGTGAATTTTACGAATGGCACAGCAGTGTTTACGATTTTCTACCGATTTATAAAACAAATTAAGACCGGATTCGCGCACCATGGTTTCGACTTCGGTTGCGTCGGGAAAATATACTTTAATCGCTAAGGCATATTTTTCACGGCAGGCATCCATCACATCGTAGGTGGCTTGCGGCAAGCGGCCTGTGTCGAGTGTGATGATTTGAATGGATGGCACATGCTTGCTAATCAAATCGATTAATACGACATCTTCAGCACCAAAGCTGCATGCAAACACTAACTCCGATGCATATTCATCCGCAGCCTGTTGCAACAGGCCAATGGATTCATCGACTTTATGTTGATTGATGTCGTTTTGCATGCTTATAACCTCAGATTTTTTTCCATGTCGTGCCCATAGGGCTATCTTCAAGCACAATGCCGTTGTTGCTTAATTCATTGCGAATAGCATCAGCACGGGCGAAATCACGCGCCTGCTTGGCCGATTGACGCTCGTTGATTAAGGCTTCAATGCGTACCACATCAACATCACCACGTTGGAACCAGCTATCAGGATTATCTTGAGCAATGCCTAATAAAGCCAGCATAGCTGTGAACTGGGAGGCAAGTTCAGTGACATCCTGTTTTTCGTTCAGAGCTTTGTTCAAGGCGCGGTTGGTATCGTATAGCGATGCAAGTGCTTCGGGCGTATTAAAGTCATCATTCATGGCATTGCTGAACGCAGCGGGTATTTCTTTTTTAATGTTTGGACTCTGCTGAAGTCGTTTCTTGGTTTCATACAAGCGATCCAGCGCTGCTTTGGCGGCATCGAGCGCAGTATCGGAAAAGTCGAGTGGTGAGCGATAATGGGTGCCGAGGATAAACATGCGCAGCACTTCAGGATGGTACTTTTGAGTGACTTCACGGATGGTGAAAAAATTGTCGAGAGATTTGGACATTTTTTCGGCATTGATATTTACAAAACCATTATGCAGCCAATAGCGGGCAAAATCGCCACCGTTGGCAGCGCAGGCTTGAGCAATCTCATTTTCATGGTGCGGGAACTTCAAATCCATGCCGCCACCATGAATATCAAAGCTGTTGCCCAAATGTGAGCAGCTCATCGCGGAACATTCGATATGCCAGCCCGGCCTGCCCTTACCCCACGGGGAATCCCAAGCGACTTCGTCCGGCTTGGCCATTTTCCATAATACAAAATCAAGTGGATCGCGTTTGCTGGCATCGACTTCAACGCGGCTACCGGATTCCAGATCATCGATGTTTTTACCGGACAACTGCCCATAACCATCAAAGGAACGCACGGCATAGAGCACATCGCCGGAGCTTGCGATATACGCGCTGTTGTTTTGAATCAGGGCGCGAATCATGTCGATCATTTCAGGCATATGAGCGGTGGCACGCGGCTCATGCGTGGGCTTTAAGCAGCCTAATGAGCCGATATCCTCATGAAATACAGCAATCATTTCATCGGTGAGTTGATCGATATCGATGTTGCGCTCGGCCGCACGTTGGATGATTTTATCATCCACATCGGTGAAATTGCGCACATACTCGACATCATAATCCAGTTCGGTAAGCCAGCGGTAAATGGTATCAAAAACGACCATCACACGGGCATGGCCGACATGGCAATAGTCATACACCGTCACACCGCAGACATACATGCCAACATGTTTGGCGTGCATGGGTTCAAAGAGCTCTTTACGGCGATGCAGCGTGTTGTAAACGTGCAGACTCATGAATCGGCCTGGTTTTCCGTTGCTGG
>CAZKHV010000009.1:4451-18034 GCA_964552605.1 uncultured Zetaproteobacteria bacterium
GGTTTTCCGTTGCTGGGTCGGATGCTGCTTGGTCTGACACGGCTTGATCTGACACGGCTTGATCTGAAGCCGCGAGCCTGCGGGCATCGTCGATTCTGGCAATTAGACCATCATGGCCGAGAAAGCATACGATGGAGGACATGTCCGGCCCATGCAGTGCGCCACTCAACGCAACACGCAAGGGCATGAATAGCGCTTTGCCTTTGCAGCCGGTATTTTCCTTGACCAAGGCCATCCAGTTTTTCCAGTCCGGTTTATCAAGGCTAGCCCAAGCATCGAGAGCCTGCTGATAAAAGTCCGCACCTGCGACTTTTATCACGGCCTGCGCATCGGCGTGCAGTGGCGCATTGGTGTTCAATAAACGCAGATAATGAGCCGCTTCACTGGCGCGTTCGATATTTTTTCCAATCAAGCCTGCAAACGCAGTTAAATTATTGCTGTTGGCGGCATCGCCGTTTGCAGCATCGCAGTACGGTTTGATCAGCGGCACCAGAACACGGTTATCGAGTTCATGCAATAAACGCCCATGCCAGCGCCACATTTCATCATCCGACCAGCGTACGGAGCTGGTCGATACCGATTCCGCTGCAAAATGCGTTAATAGCTGCTCTATATTGTGTGCTTCTTCCGGCATATTGGGGTGACCCAACCTGCTCATCGCCTGCACCAGCGCACTGGCCAGTAATCCTTCATCACGCAGTTCAGCCACGCTATGGCTGCCCGTACGTTTGGATAATTTGGCTCCATCTTGCCCCAATAGCAGGCCGTGGTGCAGATACATCGGCGCTTGGCGCCCCAAACGTTCAAGTAACCAGACCTGATAAGCCGAGTTGCTTAAATGATCATCACCGCGCAGAGCGTGGGTGATGCCATCGATGGCATCATCAATGGCATTGGGTAAAAGAAATGTGAAGCTGCCATCGGAGCGTACAACGACCGGATCATCCAGATCACGCAGGGCAAAGCTCACATCACCACGCAAGGCATCGCGTACCACGATCTCGCCATCATCGCTATGGCTGGCTAAACGCCAGACAAAGGATTCGGATTCAGCTCGCTGTGCAGTTTCATCGCAACTCAAGGCGCGGCAGCGTTTGCTGTAACGCGGTGGTAAACCACGCGAGGTGGCTAGCTTGCGATCCAGATTCAATTGTGTTTCGCTGCAAAAACAACGATAAGCTAGGCCTTGTTCAGCCAGTTGTTCAAGCGCTTCAGTATGATTGTGGGCATGTTTGGATTGAAATAATGCATCACCATCCCAATCCAAGCCCAGCCAGCGCAAATCAGCTTCAATGGCTTCAACAAACTGCTGCTGCGAACGATCCTGATCGGTGTCTTCAAAGCGCAACAAAAAGCGCCCACCATGTTTGCGGGCGTACAGCCAATTCAGTAGGGCTGTGCGGACATTGCCCAAATGCAATAAACCGGTTGGGGATGGGGCAAAGCGAGTAACGACCTGACTCATTGTTGTTTCACCTCTCCTTCTTTTTCTGCTTCACGTTGGCTGGCGTTGTTGTCGGCATAATGACCATGTATTCATCCGGGTGTACATAACCCAGTTCCCGATGCACCAACTCTTCCAGAGCTTGCGGATCATTGCGGAAGCGTAGCACTTCATTAGCCAAACGTTCACGTTCGATCTTCAGCGTTTCGACTGCCGCTTTTAATTGTTGCAACTCGGCTGCTTCCTGCTGGTAAACGAAATAGCCGTGGTCGGAAAAGATCAAATTCCAGAGCATGTAGAGCAGCCCGATCAACCCGAACGTCCAAAACAACCAGCGCCCTATACGTTTGCCCATTCTGTTGACTCAGCTGTGACGATCAGTTCCGGGAAAACGTGGCGATGCCAGCATAACGTGCCGCGCTACCCAACTCTTCTTCAATGCGTAACAACTGATTGTATTTGGCCATGCGATCGGAGCGTGAAGCTGAACCGGATTTAATTTGGCCTGTCGCCATGGCAACAGCCAAATCGGCAATGGTTGCATCTTCGGTTTCGCCCGAACGATGGCTCATCATGCAACGGTAACCGGCATCATGCGCCATATTCACTGCTGCAATGGTTTCCGTCAGTGTGCCGATCTGATTCACTTTCACCAACAAGGCGTTGGCAATATCTTTATCAATGCCTTCTTTCAGGATTTCAGGGTTGGTCACAAACAAATCATCACCAACCAATTGCACGGAATCACCGATTTTCTCAGTCAGTAATTTCCAGCCATCCCAATCGTTTTCATCGAGGCCATCTTCAACCGATACCAGAGGATATTGACGGCATAACGAAGCAATCAGATCAACCATGCCTGCGGAATCGAGTTTGCGATTGCCTTCGCCAGCCAATACATAAGCACCATCATGATAAAATTCAGAGGCCGCCATATCGGAGCAGATGACGATGTCGGAACCGGCTTTCAGGCCAACCTGTTCAATGGCTTGCAGAATGACAGTAATGCCTTCTTCGTTGGAGCCTAAGTTTGGCGCAAAGCCACCTTCATCACCGACGGCAGTAACATGGCCGCCGCCTTTGAGTACGGATTTTAAAGAATGAAAGACTTCGGCACCCATATCCATGGCTTCTGCAAAGCTCGAAGCACCGGCTGGTGCAATCATGTATTCCTGAAAATCAATGCTGTTATCGGCATGGGAGCCGCCATTGATAACGTTCATGCATGGTACGGGCAACAGTGTGGCATCATCGCCACCGAGATAACGAAACAGAGACTGGCCTTGTTCAACCGCTTGTGCTTTGGCTACTGCTAAGGATACGCCCAGGATTGCATTGGCACCGAGGCGGCCTTTATTCGGAGTGCCATCGAGTGCGATCAATTTAGCATCAAGCCCCTGCTGATCGGCAGCATCCAGACCTTTTACTGCACCGGCAATCTCAGCGTTGACATTGGCAACTGCTTTTTTCACACCTTTTCCACTTAAGCGGGAACCGCCATCACGCAGTTCAACTGCTTCACGTGAGCCAGTCGATGCACCACTCGGTACGGCAGCGCGGGCAAAGGCTCCGCTGGATAGTTTCACATCGACTTCTACTGTCGGGTTACCACGCGAATCAAAAATTTCTCTAGCGTGTACGTTAGCAATTTCACTCACTTCTGTTCTCCTGATCGACCCCATTGCCGATGCCTGTTGTTGGATTGTGTTTGTTTTCTCAAACGGCGTGCAATGTACGCAAATCTACATTAGCCGTCTATTAAATGTGGGAAAGCGCCGCGTTTTTTTGTGCGACGATTAGGTTTTTAAGCTTTCACGATCTCGTCGAGACGTTTCAATGTGGTCAACACGCCTTCAAGATCACGCAAGGCCAACGAGTTCGGGCCATCCGACATGGCTTTGTCCGGTTCCGGATGCACTTCCATGAATACGGCCGCCACACCGGTTGCTACCGCCGCACGGGATAGCCCCGGCACATATTCGCGATTGCCGCCGGTTGCGCCGCCTAAACCGCCCGGTTGTTGTACCGAATGGGTGGCATCATAAATCAATGGTGCGCCGAATTCGCGCATGACTAGCAACGAGCGCATATCCGAGACCAGATTGTTGTAACCAAAACTTGCACCACGCTCACATAACATGATATTTTCATTGCCGCTGGCTTGGGCTTTTTCAAGCACATGTTTCATGTCCCAGGGCGCAAGAAACTGGCCTTTTTTGATATTTACCGGTTTACCGGCGCTGGCGACTGCTTCGATAAAATCCGTTTGACGGCATAAAAAAGCCGGTGTTTGTAAAATATCAGCCACTTCGGCCACCGCTTTGACCTGATGCGCTTCATGCACATCGGTAACTACGGCTACACCCAATTCATCTTTTACGCGTTGCAAAATGCGCAAGCCTTCATCGAGCCCCGGGCCACGAAAACCATCTTTGCTGGTGCGGTTGGCTTTATCGAAACTCGATTTAAACACCAGTGGTACGCCACATTTATCGGCAATGGCGACGATACGTTCGGCTGTTTTCAGGGTGAAATCTTCACCTTCGATGACACACGGGCCAGCCAATAAAACCATGGGTAAATCATTGCCAATGCTCAGTTTTCCAACCGAAGCGATGGATTGCTTTACCTGATTCGTCAGCGTCATTGTTCGGCCGCCGCTTTGCTGGCAGCAACAAATGCGGCAAACAACGGGTGGGGCTCATAGGGGCGAGATAAAAACTCAGGATGGAACTGGCAAGCCACAAACCACGGGTGATCGTTTACTTCCACAATTTCAACTAACGAATCATCCGGCAAGGTGCCCGCGATGACTAGGCCTGCTTTTTGCAATTGCTCACGATACGTGTTGTTAAATTCATAACGATGGCGATGGCGTTCACGAATTTCAGTTTTCGCATAGGCTGCAAACGTATGGGTGCCTTCATGCACGCGGCAAGGGTAGCCACCTAAGCGCATGGTGCCGCCGAGATCACTGTCAAAGTTGCGTTGGATACGCGAGCCTTCCTGTTCCCATTCGGTCATCAGGGCGATCACCGGATGCTCTGCTCGCTCATTGAACTCGCTGCTGATCGCACCGGCCAGCCCCGCGACATTGCGGGCAAATTCAATCACGGCCAATTGCATGCCGAGGCAGATGCCGAAATAGGGCACCTTGTTTTCACGGGCATAACGAATGGCGGCGATTTTTCCTTCAGTGCCACGCTGGCCGAAGCCGCCGGGAACCAGGATACCATCGACGTTGGCGAGACAATCCGTGCCATCTTTTTCCAGTGCTTCGGCATCAATGTATTCAATATTTACACGCACTTCATTGGCCATGCCGCCGTGAATCAACGATTCATTGACTGATTTATAGGCATCGGCCAATTCAATATATTTGCCGACCATGCCAATGCGAATTTCTTGTTTGGGTTCTCGGATTCGGCGGCAGATATCATGCCAGACGGATAAATCCGGTTCCGGGTCATCCATGCGGAAATGCTCCAGCACAGCAGAGCCCAGACCACCTTCACGCAGGGTGAGTGGTACGCTATAAATCGTATCGACATCCGGTGCATCAATGACCGATTCTTTATCGACGTTGCAAAACAGGGCGATTTTATCTTTCTGGCTCTGCGGAATAGGGCGTTCGGAACGGCATAATAAGATATCCGGTTGAATGCCGATTTCGCGCAATTTTTGTACGGAATGCTGGGTTGGTTTGGATTTTATTTCACCGGCCGATGCAATGTACGGCAACAGGGTTAAATGAATATAAGCCACGCTGCGGCGACCCAAGTCAAAACGCAGCTGGCGGATAGCTTCTAGGAACGGTTGCGATTCAATATCACCGACCGTGCCGCCGATCTCGACCAGTGCAATATCCACATCATCGGAGCTTAGCGACAGAATCGCACTCTTGATGGCATCGGTAATATGCGGAATGACTTGCACAGTTGCACCCAGATAGTCACCACGGCGCTCGCGCCGGATGACGGAATCATAGATGCGGCCAGTGGTAAAGTTGGATCGTTTGGACATGGTTGCATGCGTAAAGCGCTCATAATGACCCAAATCCAAGTCCGTTTCCGCACCATCATCGGTGACATAAACTTCACCATGTTGGAACGGGCTCATGGTGCCGGGATCGACATTAATATAAGGGTCGAGTTTTTGCATGGTGATGCGTAAACCGCGCGCCTCAAATAGAGCTGCAAGACTAGCTGCAGCAATGCCTTTACCGAGCGATGAGACAACCCCGCCGGTGACAAAAATAAATCGTGTTTTTTTACTTGAATTCTTATCCATAACGGGGTCGCAAGTTAGCAGAAGGACAGGTCACTAGCTACCACCATCGCTAGAATGATTCGCAACCCAAAGGCGTGCATTGCGGAACATGCGCAACCATGGCCCATCGTCGCCCCATTGTGCGGGATGCCATGAGTATTGCGAACTGCGGAACAGGCGTTCGGGATGCGGCATCATGATCGTAAAACGGCCATCAGCGGTGGTGAATCCGGTCAAGGCATCGGGCGAACCATTGGGGTTGTGCGGGTAACGTGTAGCAGTGTTACCATCAGCTCCCAGATATTGCAGTGCGCCTAGAGCTTGTTCCTGTTGCGCATCCGAATCAAAGCAAACGCGGCCTTCACCGTGCGCCACCACCAGAGGTAATTTGGAGCCGGCCATGCCGGAGAGGAAAATCGATGGGGAATCGAGCACTTCGACTTGCAATAAACGCGCTTCAAATTGTTCGCTGCGATTGCGTTCAAAGTGCGGCCAGTGTTCTGCACCCGGAATCATGGATTTTAAGCCGGACATCATTTGGCAGCCGTTGCAGACACCGAGTGCAAAGGTGTCGGGTCGATGGAAAAAGTCACTGAACTGCTGGCGCGCACGTTTGTTGTGTAAGACAGACAGAGCCCAGCCGCGACCGGCTCCCAGCACATCGCCAAAGGAGAAACCGCCGCAGGCCACCAGTCCTTGAAAGTCTTCGAGATTGATGCGTCCGGCAATAATGTCGGACATGTGTACATCGCGGCAGTCAAAGCCGGCTCGATCAAAGGCTGCGGCCATTTCAACCTGCCCGTTTACACCCTGCTCGCGTAATACGGCCATTTTAGGGCGGGGGTGATTTATATAAGGGATGCAATTATTATCGGTCGGATCAAACGACAGGTCTGCAAACAGACCGGCATCGGATGTATCCCGAATGCTGTCGAAAGCTTCTTTTGCGCAGTCCGGATTATCGCGCAAGGATTGCATTCTAAAGCTGGTTTCCGACCAGATCTGTTGCAGTGCCTGCACATTGGATTCAAATACCGGCGTATTGTGCTGATTCAAGACAATGTGGCGATGCTCGTTCGGGTGTCCGATAATTTGACTGATATGAGCCAGGCCAGCATTACTAAGCTCGGATAACACACGTTCACGGTCGCCACGCTTGATTTGAATGACGGCTCCAAGCTCTTCGTTAAACAGTGTCGGGATAATATTCTCGCCCATGGTTTCCAGATGCAGCGTTAATCCACAGCGTGCGGCAAAAGCCATTTCGACCAGTGTTGCAAGCAAACCACCATCGGAGCGATCATGGTAGGCGAGCAGCAGGCCGTTCTGATTGAGCGATTGAATGGCCGTGAAAAATGCTTTTAAGATAGCCGGATCATCGATATCGGGCACGACAGCACCGGTTTTGCCATACACTTGTGCCAGTGCCGAGCCGCCAAGGCGCTGTTTGCCATCACCCAAGTCGAGCAGGATTAAATCGCTGTCACCCTGATCGAGTTGCAATTCAGGGGTTAGAGTCTGGCGCACATCGGTAACCGGCGCAAAGGCCGAAACAATCAACGATAAAGGTGAAATCATTTCTTTTTGTTGACCGCTATCCTGCCAGACGGATTTCATGGATAAGCTGTCTTTGCCAACCGGAATGGAAATGCCGAGTGCCGGGCATAGTTCCATGCCGACTGCTTTGACCGTATCGTACAAGCGTGCATCTTCACCATCATGGCCGCATGCTGCCATCCAGTTGGCGGAGAGTTTGATGTCTCCGATTTGGGCGATGGAGGCTGCTGCGACATTGGTTAATGCTTCACCGACCGCCATACGTCCGGATGCGGCGGCATCGAGTACGGCAATCGGGGTGCGTTCACCCATGCTCATCGCCTCACCGCTATAACCATGATAATCACGTGTGGTGACCGCCACATCGGCGACCGGCACTTGCCATGGACCAACCATTTGATCGCGTGCAACCAAGCCGGTGACGGAACGATCGCCAATGGTGATGAGAAATTCTTTGCTGCCGACTGCGGGCAAGCGCAAAACACGTTCGATGGCATCGTCCAAATCGATGTTATCGATATCCAGCGCTACAGCGCTGCTGGCTGTGTGGCTAACATCGCGGATCATTTTGGGTGGTTTTCCGAGCAAGGTATTGAGCGATAAATTGACCGGTTGATTGCCGAGTAATGGATCATTGACCACCAGATCACGTTGTTCTTTGGCTTCGCCAAGCACAGCAAACAAGCAGCGCTCGCGTTCACACATGGCACTGAATACCTCCCGTGATTCGGGTGCAATAGCCAGCATATAACGTTCCTGGGCTTCATTGCACCAAATCTGCATCGGACTCATGCCCGGCTCCATATTGTGCACCGCGCGCAAATCAATCCAGCCGCCGCGACCGGCATCATCGACCAACTCGGGTACGGCATTGGATAAACCGCCTGCACCAATGTCATGGATGAATAGAATCGGATTGGTATCACCCATTTGCCAGCAGCGATCCAACACTTCCTGGCAACGCCGTTCCATTTCAGGGTTGCCACGCTGCACCGAATCAAAATCAAGGGATTCAGCATTGGCTCCGGTATCCATACTGGAGGCAGCGCCACCACCGAGCCCAATCAGCATGGCAGGCCCTCCGAGCTGGATGATTAAACTACCCTCCGGCACATCGCTTTTGTGTACATGACGGGCATCGATGTTGCCCACACCACCGGCGATCATAATCGGCTTGTGATAGCCGCGCAGTTCAGGTTTGTTGCTGTCCGTCGACACATCTTGTTCATAGGTGCGAAAATAACCGCACAGGTTGGGGCGACCGAATTCGTTGTTGAATGCAGCAGCACCAATGGGTCCATCAAGCATGATGTCGAGGGCGGAGACAATGCGCTCTGGCTTGCCGTGGTTAACTTCCCATGGCTGCTCAAAATCAGGAATACGCAGGTTGGAAACGGAAAAGCCGCATAATCCAGCCTTGGGTTTGGAGCCGATGCCGGTCGCGCCCTCATCGCGAATTTCGCCACCGGAACCTGTGGCAGCACCGGCAAAAGGGGAAATGGCAGTCGGGTGATTGTGTGTCTCGACTTTCATTAAGATATGCATGGTATCATCATGGGCGCGGTAACAAGCATCGCTATCCGGATAAAAACGTTTGCCCTCACCACCTTCGATAACCGATGAATTATCGCTGTAGGCAACCAGTGTACCTTCAGGATGGAGTTGGTGGGTGTTGCGGATCATGTCGAACAATGATCGATCTTGCTGCTCGCCATCAATAATCCACTCGGCATTGAAAATCTTGTGGCGGCAATGTTCGGAATTGGCCTGGGCGAACATCATCAGCTCGGCATCGGATGGATTGCGTTTCAGTGCACGAAAGTTTTCCAGCAAATAATCAATTTCATCTTCGGCCAGCGCCAGCCCCAATTCGCGGTTGGCTATTTCTAGAGCGCCACGTCCGCCATCTCGTATGTTGATGCTAACCAGAGCGGCGGCGGTATGGTGGCTGAACAGCTGTGTTAGCTCTTGCGCATCGGAGAATACCGACTCGGTCATGCGGTCATGCAGCAATGCCGCTGCTGTATTGTGTTGTTCATGGTTTAGGCCGGAGATGTGGTAGGCAATGCCGCGTTCAAGGCGCAACAGTTTGCATAAGCCGCACAACGCCGCGATGTCTGTCGCTTTCGAGGACCATGGGCTGATCGTGCCAATACGCGGCACGACAAGGAACAGGTCATCAGAAACGTGCTCGTCAAATAAATCAGCGGCATGGCCGAGCAATGTGGCCAGTTGCTCGCTATCGCCATTTGTCCAATCGCCATTTACTTCGGCGGTATGAATATAATAGGCTTGTATCCCAACATTATGTATCCCCTGTGCCGCAAAGACTTTAAGCAGTTTGGCGTGGCGAAAAGCGGATAATGCATTGCTTCCTTTTAAGGTGATGATTTGAGTGGAGGGGAGTGTTGGTGTCATAGCCGCACCCTAAGAAATAGATAACGGAAACCAAGCAGAAAAAAGCAGCGGATCCGAAAGGGTGCAGCGCCAAGGCTACTCTGAAGTCAGAGTATGGCTGCAAAAGAGCGGAATAAATAAAATGTTTTTGCTGGCGTTTTGCAAACCACTTGCCTACAGTACGTCGCGCAAGACATGGTTGTGAAGGTGTTTTTTGACCAATCTGGAAGTTTCTTCTCGATTTTCTCAGTAACAATCTTAATCAACATGCTGCTAAAACAAAAATCGAGGTACAAGAAAAATGGCTACAGGAACAGTTAAATGGTTTAACGACACTAAAGGCTTCGGCTTTATCGCACAGGACGACGGCGGCGACGACGTTTTCGTACATTTCTCAGCAATTCAGACTGAAGGCTTCAAGTCTTTGGCTGAAGGTCAGAAAGTTGAATTCGAAATCGAAGACGGTCAGAAAGGTCCACAAGCCCGCAACGTAATGGGTCTGTAAGACACACAACCAGGAAATCTTATTCCTAAACCCCGTCTGTTCGCAGGCGGGGTTTTTTTTGCCCGAAATTTGTTGTCGGGACTATATTGATAAATCGTTCAGGCTGTTAATTCGGATTCGATCTCGGCAACTTGCCCTTCTTCGTGGCTGACACGACCCAAGTTAAATGCGAATGTCCAAAAACAGGATTCGCGCACAAAATAGGCGTGATGACCCAGATAATGCACGCACACTCCGCGTGCTGTATTTTCAACGGAAAAAACGCTGATGCGGGAGAATGCGTTTGATATTGTACGAGCTCTGTTGGCATCCATAATTCTATCTCCTGTGATATCGTCCTGGTTGTTCATCCTTGCCGCTTACGACTTTTGCAAGTGGCTCCATATAGGCTGATTGAGCAAGAACGATGCCGTGATGCTTGAGACGAAGGCGTGGCTCGGTCATGATCGCGTCATGAAAATTGTAACTTGGAATGTAAACTCGTTGAATGTGCGCCTGCCGCATGTGTTGGACTTTCTAGAAGCCGAGAAGCCACATGTCTTGGCGTTGCAGGAAACCAAGACGATTGATGCCAACTTCCCTGCCGAAGCGATCAATGATGCCGGTTATGAGGTCATTTTTGCCGGTCAGAAGACGTACAATGGCGTGGCCATTTTGAGCCGGTCTGAAGCGACAGATTTGGTGCTGGATGTGCCGGAACTGGCTGATCCGCAGCGCCGGTTGCTGGCGGCCACGATTGATGGTGTGCGTATTATTAACATCTATATCCCCAATGGGCAGGCTGTCGGTTCGGACAAATATGCCTATAAAATGTCTTGGTTGCAGGCTTTTCGGGATTATTTGCAAGCGGAATTGGAGGCGCATCCGCGCCTAGTTGTGTTAGGCGATTACAATATTGCCCCGGCCGATCTGGATATTCATGATCCTGCCCGTTGGGTTGAGAAAATCATGTGCTCTACGCCGGAGCGTGAATGGTTTCAGTCGGTGTTGGGTTTGGGCTTGACCGATACCCTGCGGCAGTTGCATCCGGATCAGGCCATGCACAGTTGGTGGGATTATCGCATGAGCTCCTTTCGCAGACACTGGGGCATTCGCATCGATCATCTGCTTGCAACAGCTGAGATGCGAGCTGTTGAGGGCGCTGTGGCTGAGCAATATAGGGCGCTGGAACGCCCCAGTGATCATGCCCCTGTTTGGGTGGAGTTTGCTTGATTGCATATTAGGCAGTATGAGGGGGTAAGTAATGTGTTGTGTCGCCAGAACTCGGCTACTTATCGATTCAATCGCAGGAAATATTGCACCTGATCGACCGGGGCGAAGTGAACCCAGAGCAGTAAAATGACGGCCGAAAAACTATCAGCGATTAAATAAGCCAAGGCATGAAATGAAAGTGATTCCACGCCGAAGTAAATATCAGGCTGATAAGGCTTAAGTTAGTCCCATTCGGTAGCGTCCCCTTAAAAAATAAAAGCTCATTGCCAATGAGAATGCCTTAATATGTACTTTCTGTGTGTACAAATATTGAGGTGATGTGATTGCTAATCTAATGACAGAACATGGCCCTGCTTATAAACATCAGCTCAAGGTGGGTGATAAAGGTGAGGGTCTGTTGTACATCAGCAATAAAAAGCCTTCCTGTGGCAAGGCGGGGATTATGTTTGCAGAAGCTAGTGTGCATGTGATCAAACAACGTTTTTCCGATGCTCGGATGGTTACCATGCCGGAGCCATCATGCATCCAGTGTCAGCCGGTCACGGTGCGCTGGTTTAATGAGTCGACCGGCTTTATCCAGTATCGCATTGATATCACAAAGCGTGAGATTGAGAGCGTTTGCCCGGATCGGACAAGAAGCGTGTACGAATAAAAGCAATCACTGTTTGAATATGAGACATGATCTCATCGTGGATATAGCATGCAACATTTCTAATCCAGTTGGTATGAAGCAAGTAAGGCGCAAGCACTTGCATGCTTGCTTCGGCATGCATCCATGGGGTAGAGAAAGCTTTCGACGAACGGAGAAAAATCATGAGTGTATTGGCGGGAATCCATGCGGTGAAACATGCTTTGGAGGCAGGTTCTAGCATGGATGAGATGTTGATTGAGAAGGGTAAACGCCATCCGCGTATCAATGAATTGATTCATTTGGCTAAGAAAAACGGAGTGCGCTATAGCTTTGTGCCGAGGCAAGCTTTGGAGCGTTTGGCGCAGGGCGTGCCGCATCAGGGTGTGGTAGCGAAAATGGCGGTCGCAGGGGTAACAGCTTTTGCGGCATTTGAGCCTTGGTTGGAAGCCATGGATATGGGTAAAGCTCCGTTGGTGCTGCTGCTTGATCAGGTGACAGACCCGCATAATCTGGGAGCGTGTGTGCGAACAGCAGAAGCTGCGGGTTGCTTGGGGGTGATTGTGCCGAAAGATCATGCGGCTGATATTGCTTCGCCGGTAGTGGCAAAATCAGCTTGCGGAGCCTTGGCGCGATTGCCGGTGTTTCGGGTGACCAATATGAAGCGTTGTCTTGAACAGTTACAGGAAAAAGGTTTTTGGACGGTGGGCTTGGCTGGTGAAGCGGAGACTTCCATTTATGAACCGAAATGGTCTGGGCCGATGGCTGTGGTGATGGGCTCGGAGGGGCGTGGTATGCGCCGCCTGGTGCGCGACACCTGTGATCAATTGATCAATATTCCGATGCCGGGCAGTGTGGAATCATTGAATGTTTCGGTGGCGACGGGTGTGGCTTTGTTTGAAATCAATCGCCAACGGGCGGGTTGGGGATAGCCGTATAGCGTTTTAGGCTGCTGCTTTGTGTTCGTTGTGCTGTTCGCCGTTTGGGGTTGTTTTTTCGAATTTCTGACCGCAATACTGGCATTGGCCTGAGCCGGGGTTCAAATTGATGTAGACCAACGGGTGTTGACCATTATCAGAACAGGATACGACTTCTTCGGTTGATTTGATGATATTGCTTCCCATGATGGCCTCCCCAGACGAATTCTTTTTATTGGTTTTTAAGCCGATAAAAGAATTCTAAAGCGCGGCGCATTGTGCTGTTAATGCTGATAATGTCAAGGTTTATAAGGTTATATGATAATTGTTTGGATGATGGAGTGGCTATGAATGATCGAGTATTGATTGAAGGTTTGGAAGTGCGCACGGTGATCGGCATTTACGATTGGGAGCGTGAAATTCGCCAAACGGTGCGTCTTGACTTGGAAATGGCATGGGATATTTCCAAGGCGGCGCAATCGGATGATATTGTTGATACACTGGATTATAAGGCGGTGTCGAAGCGTTTGATTACCTTTGTTGAATCATCGAGTTTCGGTTTGATCGAATCGTTGGCGGAGCATTGCGCGAATATTTTATTGCAGGAATTTAAAGTGCCATGGTTGAAACTCAAAATGTCCAAGCCGGGAGCGG
>CAZKHV010000010.1:0-11941 GCA_964552605.1 uncultured Zetaproteobacteria bacterium
GCTTCTGTCCATGTTTCGATGTTTGCATCAAGTGGGATCACCGATGTTTGATCCAGTTCATCGGCAATGCCGCAGGCATCGGATACCAGCACAGGGACAGCGGCAGCACGCGCTTCGGCGATGACCATGCCATACGGTTCTTGGCGGGCTGGGTGCAGCAATAGATCGAACTGTGCATACAAGGGCGTGCTGTCGGTTTCACCTAATAGTTGATAACCATCGTGCCAGTCTGCAAACAGATGTGAAATCGCATCGGGCTTTGGCCCTGCTACGATAAATGTGAGTTTTGGCCGTTGGCGACGTAATGCAGCTACAATCTGAACCGCAATATCCAAACCCTTACGTTTCCATTCCTTGCCGACAAAACCGATGACTCCGCCATCAGCAGGGACGTGTCGATTCGGGCGTGTCGGAATAATGCCCACGCCGGGTGTGATTGGTGCTACCAGGTGATTCGCAGCCTGTGGGTAATAATGCGCTAAGGCATCTGCGATCAGCGTGGAATTGGGAATGATCGCTTTGACCTGCTGACCACACAATTCACGATGTTCCAGATATAAATTGGCTGCGATACGGAGCGAGATGCGTTTCCAGTAGGGTTTATCTCTGACCTTGGCAAAGGGGGGGCCATGAAAGGTAGTGAATTGATGCACGTTGGTACGCTCATGGCTGTGGATAATACGCGTGTTATCTGGGTTGGTCACAAGCCAATCGGAAACACGCTTTGAAAAGCGTAAATGTGCCAGCCAGCGTGGTTTAGGGCGGACACAACCAAAGGTGATAACTTGAACATGATCGGGAGCGTTGTCAGCGCAGAGTTCTTCGCACAACACAGTAACGTTATGACCCATCGCAGCCAGTTCCTTGCTTAGCTCCCATACATAACGCTCCATGCCGCCAACCGGCCCGTAGCGGCGTACGATTTGCACGATATTCATGGGTGCAGGCTTACTCATGGTTGTTGGGGTGGTTTGTTCAAACCTTTCTGTTTTTCATTGAGTTTGGCGTAGCGGTAAAATGTGCCTTCCAGGTTACCGAAGGCGATGACAAAACCAGCCCATCCATCGAGAAAACCCAATTTTAGAATATAGATACGAACGAATGCCCACAGGCCACGGGCGAGAGCCTTGCCCATGCTGGCCGAGACATGGTTGCGTTCTAACTTTAGGGCTCCAAGAGTGGAATAGCGCATGCCTTTATCTTGAACCTGGCTGAGATCTTTAAATGGAAATTGCCAGATGGCCTGTTGCATGTGATCAATGCTGCCGTGAATCTCAAAACCTTCATGCACTTCGTCCTGATTATTGAAGACCAAGGCATGTTTACGGAATAATTGGGGCTGGCGGTAATCAGGGTACCAGCCGCAATGTTTGATCCAGCGCCCCATAAACCAGTTGCGGCGGGGGGTGTACCAGACATCGGCGGCATCGGGTCGGTTGATAATAGCACGGATTTCTTTGGCTGCTTGTGGTGTACAGCGCTCATCGGAATCGAGACTAAACACCCAATCATGGCTACATGCTGCGATAGCATCATTGCGCAGCTTGCCAAAACCGTTGAAATCAATCTGTACAACGCGTGCGCCCAAGCCCTCCGCAATCTCGGCAGTGCCATCCTGACTGTGTGAATCGGCGACAATGACTTCATCGGCCCACAACGCACTGGTCACGGCATCGGCGATCTTGTCGGCTTCATTATAGGCAATAATGTAAATCGATAGCTTGGGGCTGTTTTTCAGCAATCGTCCACCTCGTTTTTATGATGATGTTCAGCATACTTGGTGATGCGCATGCAGGCTGCAACCATGAACGGGCGGTGTTGTGCGGTTTGGGGGGGCATGGGTGAGCATATCAGTGCGATATGGCTATAAAATATCTTTGATGTGGCGTATGAAAAAAGTTTGACCATTGTTGCTGATGGGCTGGGCATGTACCGTTCGCCAAAGCAATGATGAGGTGCATCGAAAAGCATCGGTTGTTATGAGTGAGGGTAATATGTCAGATAAATCAAAAGCACTGGATACCGCTTTAAGTCAGATTGAACGTCAGTTCGGCAAAGGTACGGTGATGCGCCTCGGTGATCAGGGCAAAGTGGCCGTGGATGTGATTCCCAGTGGTTCGTTGGCACTCGATGCGGCACTTGGAGTCGGTGGTTATCCGCGTGGTCGTGTGATTGAGATTTACGGCCCGGAATCATCCGGTAAGACCACCATGGCGTTGCATGCTATTGCCGAAGCGCAAAAGCTTGGTGGCAAGGCAGCCTTTATCGATGCGGAACATGCACTGGATCCGACATATGCTGAAAACCTAGGTGTGGATACAGAGAATCTATTGGTCTCACAGCCCGATTCCGGTGAGCAAGCGCTGGAAGTGGTGGATATGCTGACCCGTTCCGGAGCGCTGGATATTATCGTAGTGGATTCGGTTGCGGCGTTAACACCGAAAGCAGAACTTGAAGGTAATATGGGTGATTCGCATATGGGCTTGCATGCGCGTTTGATGTCGCAGGCTTTGCGTAAACTAACGGGTTCGATTTCGCGTTCGAAAACCACCGTTGTGTTCATTAACCAGATTCGTATGAAAATCGGCGTGATGTTTGGTAACCCTGAAACTACAACCGGTGGTAATGCTTTAAAATTCTATGCTTCTGTTCGTTTGGATGTGCGCCGTACGGGGGCGATCAAAAAGGGTGATGAAGTGCTCGGTAATGATACACGCGTGAAGGTTGTTAAAAATAAAATGGCACCGCCATTCCGACAGGCACAATTCTCCATCATGTATGGTGAAGGTGTCTCGCATGCCGGTGAAGTGCTTGATATGGGCGTTCAATATGGTTTCGTGAACAAGAGCGGTGCGTGGTATGCCAAGGACAATGAAAAGATTGGCCAGGGTCGTGATAATGCTATTCGCTTTTTGAAAGAGCATCCGGACATGTTGGCGGAAGTGGAAGCTAAAGTGCGTACGGAACTCGGCATGGGTGATGAGGTTGAAACGGCGGAATAAGACCGTTCTGTTGGATCGGTTGAATTCATTTGATCGATTAAGCCCATTGTCTGCACGGGGTCAACATGGATAAGGCACAGTCGGCAGCATATCTTTATGCTGCCCGTCTGTTGGCCAGACGCGAATATTGCACATTGCAAATTAAGCAGAAATTACAATCGCGTGATACCGACGCTGAGGTGATCTCGTTTGTGATTGAGAAGCTTAAGACAGACGGTTATCTCAACGATCAACGTTTTGCACAATTGTATTTGCGCTCCCGCATCGATAGAGGTGAAGCGCCGTGGCTGGCGGCCAAGCGCACCCAGCAAAAAGGCGCGGATGAGCGAAGTATTCAACTGGCGATGGATGAGATCAGCGCCGATTACGATGCAGAGCAAGCAGCCACCGATGTATTGAAGGGGCGGGATCCGGCAGGATTTCGCTTTGAAGATGAACGTGCATGGCAACGTCTGGCTCGTTTTTTACGCAACAAAGGCTTTGCCACGGATATTATTCTGCGGGTATTAAAACAACGCTGATAATAAAGTGGTCTAAACGTCCAATACTGAAAAACGATGCTTTCAAGTTGCAATACGATTGAACATGGCTTGGCGATGCCTGATTTCCACTCTACGCATCCGAGGGACGACGTTGGCGGGGTGAGACAGGTCTGTTTTGGCGCTGGGCATCCATGCGTATGTTTTTAGCCTGATGCTGTAAACCTCTCAATAATTCACTATAAATAACTTTGAATGAAAACATCACAGGTATGATAAGAATTAAACCAAAGAAACCAAAATAATAGCCGCCCAGCATTACCCCGATCATCACAGTCAATGGATGTAAACTGGCAGCCTTGGCTACAATACGAGGAATCACAAAGCTGTTATCCACCATCTGAGCGATAATCACCACCCCAAATGCCAAAGCAATATGCGTAATACTCGGATCACTGGATATTAAAACGGCCACAATAGGCGGCACTTTCGCTAACGATATGCCAAAGAATGGAATCATGTTCAACATACCCACCATCACACCGAGCAAGGGGGCATAATCAATACCTGCCAGCCAAAAACCGACCGTCGTTACAGCTGCCATAATCATGGCCTGGATAGAAATACCACGGATATAACTCTGCAATTGCAACGCCGCACGATTATAAATCAACCACCCCAACTCAAAATGTCGATTGGGCAATAACTGCATGGTTTCATTGCGCAGAATTATGAAATCACACAACAAAAAGAACGTAACCAATGGAATCAACAACAAGGAAGGCGCAATACTCGAAAAGAACATGGAAATATTCTGTACGAGAGTTGCACCATCATTACTGACATGTTGAATAATCGTTTGGCTCAATTGTACTGCATCAATATTGGCGCTGGTATGACTGGAAAGCACCGCATTGACATCCTTCAGCAGCATCAACAATCGTTGATCCAGACTACCTACCTGCTCTGAAATCTGATTAATCTGTATCATCAATAATGGATACAACAACACGCTCACAAGTATCAGCGCGACCGTTGCCAGCCCCATTACGACTCCCGCCGCCTTAACAATACTCCAGCCACGGCACTGCAAAGAATCTACTGCAGGAGATAAAAGAGCGTACAACGCAAGTGATACAACAAGCGCAAAAATTACCGGATGAGCCACAACCAAGACGCAAACGACAGCGACAAGTCCGGCAAGAAACACCGCCAGAGCTTGCATAATCGGATTTGTATTCGAACTTGTACGTCGATCAACTTTACGCCGCTCTTTCATTGTTTGGCATCCTCATCGAGAGATGCCGAAATAGCTTTATTCGATTCATTTAACCGGGTTGCCAGCATTCGGCTCAGGTTTTTTAGAAACACAGCCGCATGTTTTGGATGGCTTTTCATCCAATCATCCAGGTCAGCACGCAACAAGAAAACCACGTCACAGCTAGCCATTGCAACCGCCTCTGCGGTACGCGACTGACCACCAACCAACGCAACTTCTCCAAACATATCACCAGCCTCGATCAAGGCCAATTGAACTCCCTCATTGTGAATCTTAATGCTTCCCGAGCGCACTAAAATCGCACCTGAACCTTCATCCCCGCAATGAAAAATAATTTCACCAGCAGCATAACTGCGCGGATGCATTCGAGCTGCAAACCAACGAATAACTGCCGGTGAAAGTCCTTTAAACAGCATGTTTTTTTCACATAGTCGTGCTGTATCTTCAGCCCAATCAACTTTGGGTCTGAAGAAATTATGCCAAAGCGCATGTGTCGATGGTTTTTCAGTCATAATGTTTCCCTCAACGATTCGAACGACTGCCACAGCGCCTGCTTTATAATGAGCAATAAAACACATTCATCAGGCATCTGAATTCATCGTCCTGACGATAAATCTTTTTTGCATTATAGCATGAATTATTTTCATTTGAACAACAAGTTTATTGCGCTGAAGGTACAATACCTGTCCAATGGGTGACGAAATTTCTATAGCGCCATTCGATCGATTATCTTGATCAGACTTATCTTATTGAAGAATGTGTTCAATTGCATCTTCTTTGCGTACCTTTCGGGAAAATAATGATTCGCTTTGTGTGATTGCATCTGCGTTTAAGACAGATTGCATTCAATACTGATGGAGGGTTCCCATTGAAAGGCTCGAAACAATTGAAAACATCTGAGATTCGTCAAACGTTTCTCGATTATTTTGCATCCAAAGGCCATGCAATCGTAGATTCAAGCTCTTTGGTGCCACATGGTGACCCAACCCTGATGTTCACCAATGCAGGTATGGTGCAGTTCAAACATACTTTTTTGGGCAATGAAACACGGACTTATTCGACAGCGGCTAGCAGTCAGAAGTGTGTGCGTGCCGGCGGTAAACATAATGATTTGGAGAATGTCGGTCATACGGCGCGCCATCACACTTTTTTTGAGATGCTGGGTAATTTCTCGTTTGGTGATTATTTCAAAAAGGAAGCCATTGCTTATGCTTGGGAATTTCTCACTGTTGAATTGGGGCTCGATAAAGATCGATTGTTTGTCACCGTCTTTGAAGATGATGATGAAGCGTATGATCTGTGGGTGAATGGTGTGGGTATTGCTACGGATAAAATCGCTCGTATTGGTGCCAAAGATAATTTCTGGAGCATGGGTGATACTGGCCCTTGCGGCCCTTGTTCGGAAATATTTTATGATCATGGAGCCGATGTCTGGGGCGGGCCACCGGGCACACCGGATGAAGAAGGTGATCGCTACGTTGAAATCTGGAATCTGGTGTTCATGCAGTATGATCGTGATGCCGATGGTAAATTAAATCCGTTGCCGAAACCCTCAGTAGATACCGGCATGGGGCTAGAGCGTGTGGCTGCCGTATTGCAGGGTACACATGATAATTACAGTACCGACCTGTTTCAAAAGCTTATTCAATCGGCTTGCCTTGTGACCGGCATCAAGCAGGGCGCTGATCCGGTGCAGGATGTGAGTCTGCGGGTGTTGGCCGATCATTTGCGTTCGGTGTCTTTTTTGCTGGCTGATGGCGTGTTGCCCTCAAATGAAGGGCGTGGTTTTGTGCTGCGACGTATTTTGCGGCGCGCTTGCCGGCATGGCCGTTTGCTGGGTATGCATGAAGCATTTATGTATAAACTGGTACCGACACTGGTGGCTGAAATGGGTGGTCATTTTGCTGAATTGCTCGAAGCACAAGGCAATATCGTGCACGTGATTCGTATTGAAGAAGAGCGTTTTATCAAAACCCTCGATAAAGGTTTGAAGCTGGTTGAACAGGCCGTTCGTGATGCCGGTGAGGGCGGCACGATTCCCGGTAAAATATTGTTCACTCTGTACGATACGTATGGTTTTCCTACCGATCTCACGGCTGATATTCTCAAGGGTCAGGCAATTGATCTGGACATGGATGGTTTTGAAGAGTGCATGGATGAGCAGCGCACCCGCGCTCGTGCGGCATGGAGTGGTAGTGGTGAATCAGCCTTGCCGAAGGCTGTGTTTGAGTTGCGTGAACAGTATGGTGCTACGGAATTTCTGGGTTATACGACCTTGCAGGCTGATGGTGTGATTACGGGACTGGTTCAGGCTGAGAATGCTGTTGAGAAGATCCATGCCGGTGACGAGGCATGGCTGATCACCAATCAAACACCGTTTTATGCCGAGTCCGGTGGTCAGGCGGGTGATGTCGGTTTGATTACTGCTGATGGCGCGAGTTTTGCCGTATCGGATACCAAAAAGGTGCTTGCGGATTTATTCATTCATATTGGTAAAGTGACTCAAGGTTCATTCAAATTAAATGATACGGCGAGTTTTGAAGTGACAGGCGCGCGCCGTGATGCCATACGCTGCAATCATACGGCGACCCATTTGATGCATGCGGTTTTGCGTGATGTCTTGGGTGATCATGTTAAACAGGCTGGTTCGTTGGTGAATGCGGAGCGTTTGCGTTTTGATTTCAGCCATCATCAGCCGGTCTCAGAAGCCGAACGCGCCAGCATCGAAGCGAAGGTAAATGCCGCGGTGTGGGCCAATGATGCCGTTGAAACCAAACTGATGACTCAAGATGAAGCGGTGGCTTCCGGTGCAATGGCCTTGTTTGGTGAAAAGTACGGTGATGAAGTGCGTGTTGTTTCAGCAGGCTTTTCCACCGAACTCTGTGGCGGCACACATGTTTCACGTACCGGTGATATTGGTTTGTTCCGTATTGTATCGGAAACAGGTATCGCTGCTGGTGTGCGCCGAATCGAAGCCATGACAGGTGCTGCGGCTTACCAATCCTATGTGCGTGATGCGGATACTTTAAACACTATTGCAGGCAATATGAAAGTACGCAGCTTTGAGGCGGTGGACGGCTTAACCAGTTTACAAAATAAACTCAAAAAAGCCGAAAAGTCGCTGCAATCACTCAAAGCCAAAGCGGCGACGGGTGTACTCGATGAACTGATTGGCACAGCTGTTGATGTTGATGGTATTCCGGTGCTGACTGCCGAAGTGAATGATGTGGCAGATATGCGTGATTTCATGGATAAAGCCAAGGGAAAACTGAAATCGGGTGTGATTGTATTCGGTCAGATCAAAGGCGAAAAAGTGCAACTGGTTGCAGGTGTAACAAAAGATTTGTTAGGCACTTACAATGCAGGTCATCTGGTGCGTGAAGTGGCGAGTATCTGTGGCGGTAAAGGCGGTGGTAAACCGGATCTGGCCATGGCCGGTGGCACGGAACCCAGCAAGTTAAAGGAAGCCTTGGCAGCCGTTGCCGAGCTGGTAAAAAAATAAGCGGAGATTGCCTTCGGGTTCGTTTAACTCATAGAGAATAAATGGAATTGGCTTTCTTGTTATTCGATATTAAATCTAAAACAAGGAGTAAATACTTTGCCAGCATATCCCATTCAAGATCAATGAAAAGCCAACGTTTCGTTCGACTCGTGTAACCTGCCTGTCTTCGTAACAGATAAGTTGCCCAGCCTGATGCTCACCGTTGAGTGATTATTCTGAATGACTGATGAAGTGAATATCCATGCCAATAGTGGCTTTGTGTCTCCGTGGTGGTAAAAAATCTTTTGAAAAAATATTTTAATGCGATTGCTCTGTCCAGCTTGCTTCGGTAGCGTGCCGATTCCTTAAAAATGGTGATTTGTCGGTATCTGTGGCCAATCATCGGATTCTTTTATATCGGGGTTTAACATGCTTGAATCGATGCGTAATCATGCCAAAGGCTGGCTGGCTAAAATTATTCTTGGCGGTATTGCGCTTTCCTTTGTGTTGTGGGGTGTGGGTGATTATTTCACCGGCGGCAATGCTGAGCCTGTGGCCATGATTAATGATAGTCCTGTTGGAAACAATGAATTTTATCAGGCTTATAATCGCCAGCTCAATGCTTATCGTAGCATGCTGGGAAAACAGTTTTCGAAAGATTTGATGAAATCGTTGAATGTGAAAGAGAATACCTTACAGACCATCATCAATCGCAGAATCATGCTGGATGTGGCATCGAATATGGGTTTGACCGCACCCGATGCTGTGGTGCTGGCGACGGTTCAAAACAATCCTTCCTTTCAGGAAGCCGGTACATTTAATCCCCAGCGTTATAAAATTCTGACCCGCAATATGGGTTTTGGTTCGGAGCAGGATTACGAGAATGATGTGCGTCTTAATGTGATGGTGGATGCATTGCAGCAGGCGATTATTGGTTCGGTTCATGTTAGCGATGCTGAAATTCATGATCAGTTTAAGCGTGAATATGAGCAACGCGTGTTGGCTGCTATTGTGGTTGATCCGGTCAGTGTGATGGATCAGGTGAGTGTCAGCGAGGCGGATGCCAAAGCATGGTATGATGAACACAAAGCTAGTTATCAGTCGCCATTGCGCATCAAGGTGAACGCAGTGGAAATTGATCCGAGTCAATTGGCTGCGGATATGACGGTAACGGATGCGGAAATCAAAGCGGCTTATGATAGTCGCACGGCTGAGTTTTCAGAGCCGGAACAGCGTCAGGCGCGTCATATTTTAATCAAGGTGAAATCCGATGCATGGCAGGGGCTGCGTACTGCGGCACACAAGAAAATCGAAGCGGTGCAAGCACGTCTCAACGCCGGAGAAGATTTTGCGAAGTTAGCCAAAGAAGTGTCACAGGATAGCACGGCAGATAAGGGTGGTGATCTTGGTTGGTTCAAACAAGGTGCGATGGTCAGTGCTGTTGATAAGGCCGTGTTTGCGATGAACAAGGGTGATATCAGTGATATCATTGAAACTCCGTTTGGTTATCACATTATTCAGTTGAACGATATTCGTTCGGCACACAAAAAAGCCTATGCCGATGTGAAAACCATGTTAAAAGATCAATTGTTGTTAGCTGCGGCGAATACCGAGGCATACAAGTTGTCTCAGGATTTGGATGATGCGCTTGGTATGGAAGATTCCTTGAAAGCAGCAGCTGAAACGTTGAACTTAAAAATGATTTCAACCGATGCAGTCAGCTTGTCCAAGGCGGAAGTCACACCGATTTTGAGTGATATTGAAGTCCGCTCAAAGGCCTTTGCGACATTGCCGGGTCAGTCCATTGAAATTGTAGAAACCAACGATGGCCGTTTTATTGCCTTTGAAGTGGTGGAGCGCATTGAACCGGATACGTTGGCTTATGCGGATGTGGCCAGTAAAGTGAAAGCCAATGCCAAAGTCTATGCGGCCAACCAGAAGGCGCGTGAAGTTGCCGATCAGATCCGCAATACGACAGGCAAAACTATGGATCAATTGGCGCAGCAATACGGTCAGCCTAAGTTTATCTCCAAGCCTGTACGCAGCAATGGTGTCGGTGATAACGCCTCATGGTTAAGCCGGAATTTGTTGGCGCGTGCATTTATTACACCTGAAGATGGCTGGATCGCGCAATCGATTAACGTGCCACAGGGTTATGCAGCGGTGCGTATCGAAAAAACCATTGCACCATCGGAAGATGATTTTAATAGCAAAAAAGATGTCATTCGTAAGGAAGTGGAGAAAAGCAAAGGTGCGGTACGTTTTGCGCGCTGGATGGCTTCGGTACGTGATCGTTATGAGATCAATACCAATGAGCGGGTACTGGCTCAGTTCTAAACAATTTCGTTTTCAAATAGCGTTTAAATGTAACCCAACCCTGTCGCTTGCGGCAGGGTTTTTACGTTGCGGGTAAAAAAGTCTGGATGGCAGGAAAGATATCCGCATCCGCATCGGCCTCTTGTTGCAGCAGCCATAGCGGCTGATGGCTTGGCCACAATCCTTGTAGCTTAACTGCATCCTTGGCCGTGACGGCGATATTGTTGTGATGCTCTAATATTGTTTCGACATCGCTTTGGCTGAACGGGTGATGATCCGGATAGGATTTTGTGCCGGAGACATGCAATCCGGTGAATTTCAGATCATCAAAAAAGCGCTGTGGACGCGCGATGGCGGTGACGGCATATACGCTTTCAGGTATTGCAGCAGCGCTATGCATGAGATCAACAATAGCGATGGGGCGTGTGCGCCATTGATATTCCGGCTTGCCACTGAGCGCAGGGCATGTTGCTGTGTTTGAGATGCTGCCAGTGCGAATAATAATATCGGCGCGTGCAAGTGAGCGGACAGGCTCGCGCAAAGGGCCGGCTGGAATGCCGTGCCCATTACCAATTCCAGAGGCGGGAACCAGTACGATATCGCAGCAGCGCTGCAGGTGGCGATATTGGAAACCATCATCGAGAATTAAAATGTCGCCGAGCGTTTTGGCCAGCTGACTGCCTGCAATACGATCAGCGGCACGGATGACAGGGCAATCGGATAAATCAGCCAACATCTTTGCTTCATCACCCACCGATGCTGCAGTATCGGTTTTTTTGATAACTTTGGCGGTGCTATTTTTACCACCATCACCACGGCACAGGATAACCGGTTGATAACTCTCATTTTTCAGTTGCTTGGCCAGCCACACGACAAAAGGTGTTTTGCCACTGCCTCCGGCGCTGATATTGCCAACGGAAATCATGGGCAGTGGGGGGGCGATCTGTTTTTCGGCTCGTTTGTTCAGGTGGGCGCGGCTGATTGCCGCATAGACCGGTTCAATGCAGCGCAACCAGAATGGCGGTGGCGAGTCTTGCCACCACATGTCTTCGAACCAGCTGTGCAGTTTAGACATGCGGTGTTGGTGTGTCGCTGCTCAGCCATGGTTCGATGGCAGCCAGCATGCGCTCAAGCACATGGGAACGATCTTCAATAAAGAGTGCGGCATTGGCGTTTAAGTCTTTGAGTTCATCTGGATGTTGGAGAAAACGTAGAACAGCAGCTTCCATTTCGGACTCATCGGCGCAGATAACCGCGGCTTCGTGCTGTTGCATATCATGCATGATCTCACGAAAATTCTGCACATGTGGGCCAGTCACCACGCCACGCCCGCAGATGGCAGCTTCCAGGGGATTATGGCCGCCGATGTTTTCAATACTGCCAG
>CAZKHV010000010.1:12041-17266 GCA_964552605.1 uncultured Zetaproteobacteria bacterium
CCGCAGATGGCAGCTTCCAGGGGATTATGGCCGCCGATGTTTTCAATACTGCCAGCCAGAATAGCGATATCTGCAATGCTGTATAAATCACCCAGCACACCCATTGCATCGACTAGAATTATATCATTACTGCTGTTGATGGATTCGCTTTGCGACCAGCGCGCAAGTTGCAGGCCATGGGCGTGAATGAGTTCGGCGACTTGATCAAAGCGCTGGGGGTGGCGCGGTACAATCAGGGTTAATAGTTGCGGGCAGGCGGCATGCCAGCTCGGCCACATTTCGAGTAATTTGCGATCTTCACCCTCATGCGTGCTGGCAATCAGCAGGATGGGGCGCTGGTTGCTGGAGTCCAATTGTTGGCGCAGCGCTGTGGCATCGATTTTTGGAGCTGTGATCGCATATTTCAAATTGCCAGCGATTTGTATGTTTGCAGCCGCAATACCCAAAGCAATCAAGCGATCACGATCAATATCACTTTGAGCCAAAAAAAGATCAACCGGAGCCAGCCAGCGTTGCCATAACCAGCGCGAAGCTTGATAACGCGGGAAGGAGCGGTCAGAGATGCGGGTATTGATGCCAATGATCGGTACATGTTGTTTGCGGCAAGCCGACAGCATGCCCGGCCAGAATTCAGTTTCCGCCAGCAATAAAAGTTTGGGTTGCAAGCGGCGAATCATGCGTGACATGGCCGTTGGTAAATCCCAGGGCAAAAAAGCTAGCGACAGACTGTTGTTGCTCATGTGTTCACCGAGCAGGCGTTCGGCATGGGCGAAGCCGGTGGCTGTAACCACCGTCAGGTGGATGCTGTGGCCGCGCTGCAATAAGGCTTGAATCAGGGGAGCGACGGAGCTGACTTCACCGACAGAGCAGGCATGCAGCCAAATACAGCCGGGATGCGGAGCTGGCAGATTAAGGCTGAATTGCTGCTGCCATTTCATTGATCCTGTTCATCCTCAGTAATGGCCTGTTTACGTTGTCTGCGCTGTTGTGTTTTTGTTGGAGCAATCCGGCTGGCATTTTTTGCTTTGCGGCGCTTTTCTACAAACAATGTCTGTTTTTTATGATGTCTGGATTCGGTCTGAATTTTCAAATAATTCTTATAATGTTTGCCATTGAGGGTGTGATTGGCCAAGGCTGTCAAAATAGCACAATCGGGTTCGGTGCTATGGCTACAATTGGCGAATCGACAGCTTTGAGCCAGTTCGATAATGTCTGAAAAACTGGCTTCAATGCCATCGTTGATCTCGGCAACGGCCAGTTCACGCATACCGGGCATATCAATCAGCATGGCTCCTTGTTGAAGCATGATCAGCTGACGGCGCACGGTGGTATGTTTGCCTTGCCCTGAATCACTCACCGCCTGTGTCTCAAAGGTATCTTTGCCAATAAGCTGGTTCATGAGGGTGCTTTTACCGACACCGGATGAACCAAGCAGACAGTAGGTTTTTTCTGTTTTGATGAATTGTCGTACCTGACTTAAACCAGTACCGGTGACATTGCTGATAGCTAGAATTTTAATCTGAATATCCGCATCGCGAATATCTTCGATCAATAGCTGTAAGGTTTCAGGGCTTATTAAGTCGGTTTTGGTAAACAGCAATACAGGTTCAATATGCGCTTCATGGATCATAACAAGGAAACGTTCAAGTTTACGCACATTAAAATCGTAGTGGCATGACATAACAATAAAAGCGATATCGATATTGGATGCCAGCATTTGAAATTCTTCGTTGTATCCTACGGTTTTACGTTTTAGCAGCGTTTTACGGGGTAGGATGCGCTGAATGCTTGTGATCCCCTCAGTATTACTGGATTCGACAGCATGCTGCTCCAAACGAACCCAGTCGCCTACGCAGGGGAATTTTGCGGCTGATTCGGCGGCATAAAAAAAGTTTCCCAGCAGTTCGGCAGAAAACTCCCTATTGCCATCGTGCACCATAATGCGACCCCGGTCGATAGCGACCACGCGGGCGATATTGTTCTCCGAGCCATACAGCTCGCCGATATGATGTTTAAACCAGCTATTCCAACCGAGTTCTTTTAAGCCCATTGATGTTCATTGCCTCTATGCGGGATGCTAAACACTATTGTGTTGCAGGAAAACTCTGATTGTATGCATTGCCAGCAGGAATACTCTGGTGAGTCATCAAAGTGGTCTTATGAGCTGCACGATAACATCGAACAACCGGCGCGATTTCTGGCCCAATCGGGGCGCTTGGCGGCATACGATTCAAATTCGGGTTGCTCATCGTAGGGGTGTTTCAGCAATGCATACAGCTGGTGGATTTCGCTGTAATCACCGGCTTCAGCTTGATCAATGGCGATCTGCGCCAGATAGTTTCTGAATACATATTTGGGATTGGTGCGGTTCATGTTGGCTTTGCGTTCTGCATTGCTGGAGCCATCTTGTTGCAGGCGCAGGATATAGCTGCGTAACCAGTCGGTGATTTCTTGCTGCACCTGATCTGTTAGCTTGTCCGGCTTATAATAAGCATGAAGTATAGGCTTTATTAGCTTGTTATTGCTTATGTTTTTAATATCTTGTCCGGCATCGATATCGGCCAGCTTACGATAGAATATGGTCATGTCCGTTTCGGTGAGGCTGAGAATATGTTGCAATGCATCGATCAGTGCATGATCCGTTTGTGGTTTGAAAGCTTGCAAGCCCAGCTTGTCGGCCATCATATTTTGCCAGCGTGTATTGTAATGGATCGAATACCCATTGAGTGCCTGTTGTACGGCTTCGATATCATCAACCAAGGGCAGGATGGCTTCAGCCAGACGCGCCAGATTCCAGCCGGCAATGGCCGGTTGCTGACCATAGCAGTAGCGATGCATTTCGTGATCGGTTGTGTTGGGAGTCCAGTCGGGATCGTAGCTTTCCAACCAGCCGTAAGGGCCGTAATCAATGCTTAAACCAAGCACCGACATATTATCGGTATTCATTACCCCGTGTACAAAACCGACACGCATCCAGTGTACCATTAGTTCGGCCGTGCGCTGACAGACTTCGCTAAACCATTGTATATAGGTGGTTTGATTTGGCTCGCCCAGATGGGGGAAATCGGTGCGGATGGTGTGATCCAATAATTGTTGCAGGGTGTCGGTATCGCCACGTGCGGCAAAGACTTGAAAACTGCCGAAGCGGGTGAATGAAGGGGCTGTACGACAAACAATCGCACCGGGTTCCAAAGCCGCATGGCCATCATAGAACATATCACGCATGACCTGTTCACCGCTTAATACAAGACTTAAAGCGCGGGTGGTGGGGATACCGAGATGATACATCGCTTCGGAGCATAAAAACTCACGTACCGATGAGCGCAATACTGCAAGACCATCGGCGCTGCGAGAGTAGGGGGTAAGGCCAGCGCCTTTGAGTTGCAACATCCAGCGCTGATTATCGGCATTGATCAATTCACCGAGATTGATGGCACGGCCATCACCGAGTTGCCCTGCCCAGTTGCCGAATTGATGGCCACCGTAACAACTCGCATGCGGATCCATCTCTCGTAAAACAGTATTGCCGGAAAAGACTTGCAGGAATGCATTGGATTTACATGTCTGGGCTGAAATACCCAATTGCTCTGCGACATCGGCGGCATAAATAATCAATGAGGGCTGAGAAACCGGCGTGGGTTTGACACGCGAATAACAGGCTCCAACCACCTGGCGGGGTTGTTTGCCTTGTGGATTGGGGTCGGCGGGCAACAAACGGGTAAATCGATTATCGAAACGCAATGTTGCCAGGGGGGGTGATTGTCTCTCGCTCATGCAGCTAAGCGTGAATCAATATGGTTATTTCTTCCACCCTAGAAATGCAATGGTTTAGGGTGCTAGATTCTTGTGGCTGATGTGTACAGTATTGAAATAGTATTAGAAGTAAGCGGAGGACAGCAGTTATGACAGATCAAAGCATTCAAATCGGTACGCCACTCACTGCTTCTGCAACGCGGGTGATGTTGCTCGGTTCCGGTGAGTTGGGCAAAGAAGTTGCCATTGAATTGCAACGGCTGGGTGTTGAAGTGATCGCCGTTGATAGTTATGCCAATGCGCCGGCCATGCAGGTGGCGCATCGTGCCTTTGTCGTGGATATGTTGGATGGTGATGCATTGCGCCGTTTGATTGACGCTGAAAAGCCCGATTTGATTGTGCCGGAAGTCGAAGCGATTGCGACCGATACCTTGGCCGAATTGGAGGCTGAGGGATTTCAGGTGATTCCGACAGCCCGTGCCACACAGTTGACCATGAACCGCGAGGGCATCCGCAGGCTTGCTGCAGAAGCATTGGCGCTGGAAACATCACCGTATCAATTCGCTGCAACATTGGCGGAGTTTGAAGCGGCTGTCACAAGCATCGGCATGCCATGTGTAGTAAAACCCATCATGAGTTCATCGGGCAAAGGCCAATCGGTAATTCGAGCCGCAGGTGATATCCCGGCGGCATGGGATTATGCCCAGCAAGGTGGCAGGGCAGGCAAGGGCAAGGTGATTGTCGAAGGGTTTATTGATTTCGATTATGAAATCACCCTGCTGACCATTCGTCATCGTGATGGCACATCCTTTTGTCTGCCGATTGGTCATTTGCAGGTCGATGGTGATTATCGTGAATCATGGCAGCCGCAGGCCATGTCCGATGCTGCCCTTGCAGCTTCGCAACATATCGCTTCCCAGGTGACTGGCGCATTGGGTGGTTATGGTTTGTTTGGTGTGGAGCTGTTCATCAAGGGCGATACGGCGATTTTCAGTGAAGTCTCGCCGCGTCCACACGATACGGGCTTGGTGACATTGATTTCACAGGATGTGTCGGAATTCGCCCTGCATGTGCGCGCTATTCTGGGCTTGCCGATTCCCAATATTCATCAGCATGGCGCAGCAGCATCGTGCCCGCTTGTGGTTGAAGGCGATTCAACTCAGGTGGCTTTTGCTAATCTTGAGCAGGCTCTGGCAGAGCCTGACACACAAATTCGCCTGTTTGCCAAACCGGCAGTGCACGGCAAACGTCGCATGGCAGTTGCACTGGCGCGTGGAGATAGCATCGAAGAAGCACGCCAAAAAGCCAAGACTGCAGCCCAAAACATGCGTGTGATATTGTAATTGTATTCATAAACCGCCACATCCGCATCAGGGCAATCGCATTGAAACAAATGCGGCCGTTTGGGTTCTTTGCATTTACAGCCTGCCGAAATGATTGATGAGAAGATTAAAAGGTGGCGAGTTTTGTTC
>CAZKHV010000011.1:0-17108 GCA_964552605.1 uncultured Zetaproteobacteria bacterium
ATATTCGTTTGGTTTTTTCAGCCGATGGTATCGATATTTCAGCTCATAATACTGAACAAGAAGAAGCGGAAGAACATATTGTTTCAGAATATAATGGTCAGGAGATTGCGGTTGGTTTTAACGGTAAATATTTACGCGATAGCTTGAGTGCTATTCGATCATCTACGGTTCGTATTGATTTAAAAGATGAATTATCACCAATTTTAATTTCAGGTGTGGATCAACAGCAATCGCGTTATGTGATTATGCCGATGCGAATTTAATGCACTCACTCAATACATCGATCTTTTCGTGATATCTCATTGATGAATGAATCGTTTATGACAGAAGAAAAAGCTGACTTTCAATGGGCAACACCTTTGCTGTTGGATCAGGTGAGAGTGAGTCATTTGCGTTGTCATGAGGATATCACATGGTCGCTTACAGCTGGTTTAAATTTATTGATTGGTGGAAACGGCAGTGGAAAAACCACCTTGTTGGAAGCGGTAAGTTTGATGGTGAACGGGCGTTCATTTCGGCAATCGCGTAGCCCTTTATTGCTTCAGCATGGGCAGAAGCATTTTATGATTCACGGTCAATGGCATCGTTTTGGTCCGATGAATTTGAGTGTGGCCGGGCGACAAGGGCAAACCTCATTACGTTTACAGGGCCGTGATATTCAACGTCGTAAAGATGTCAGTGAATCATTCCCTGTTTTGATTGATGCGCCGCAAGGCCGCAGAATTATGGATGGTGCACCGGGTGAACGCAGGCGTTGGCTGGATGCATTGATTATGATTTGTTATTCATCGATGCGGGTAAATTATGAGCGCTATTTGAGAGCTGTGATGCAGCGTGGTCGTTTGTTGCGGCGAAAGATCGTGTCGGATGAACTGGATGTTTGGGAACAACAGATTGTGCAATATGGTATGCCGATTGTACAAGCGCGTGAATCCTTATTGCATGAATTGAATGTGTTATTGCAACAGGAAACCGGATTAACTGAAAGTGCTGTGAGTTTATCCATGCGTAGTCCGGAATATAGTTTTGATGCATGGTTGCAGCGTTTAAAAAGCAAACGATACGATGATATGAAGCTGGGTAGTTTACGATTCGGACCGCATGTGGATGTGGTGAATGTGCATTATCAGGATCGAGAAATTCGTAGTGCGGGCTCGCGTGGACAGCAAAAGCTGGCAGCCATAGCCTTAAAGATGGCAGAGTGCGCTTTATGGGCGAAACATCGGCGTTTGATTCCGGTGATTTTGTTGGATGATTGTCTGGAATCATTGGATCGCAATCGGCAATCACGATTATTTCAACGTTTGCAAGAGAGTCCGGCACAAATTTTAATGACAGCACCCGATGGTGTATCGATATCGGCAACATGGGATATCAATATTCAATGTTTAACAGCGCAGGGGTTGTGCGCCTATGCGGCAGACAAACCGACGATAGAAATAGCAATGGAGGAAGCAGCATGAGCGCTTCAGAAGAGATTCCACAAGAATACAGTGCAGGCAGTATTAAGGTTTTAAAGGGGCTTGATGCTGTTCGTAAACGCCCCGGTATGTATATCGGTGATACCGATGATGGTACCGGCTTGCACCATATGGTGTTTGAAGCGGTGGATAACTCCATTGATGAAGCCTTGGCAGGTCATTGCGATAAAATTGAAGTCATCATTCATTCGGATGATTCGGTCACGGTGCGTGATAATGGTCGTGGTATTCCAGTTGGCATGCATCTCGAAGAAAATAAATCAGCGGCTGAAGTGATTATGACTGTATTGCATGCCGGTGGTAAGTTTGATGATAACTCGTATAAGGTATCCGGTGGTCTGCATGGTGTGGGTATTTCGGTGGTGAATGCATTATCGGAATCATTGGAGCTGGTGATTCGCCGAGAAGGTAAGGTGCATTATCAGAAATATGCCTTTGGTGATCCGGTTGAGCCATTAAAAGCGATTGGTGAAGCGACTGGCACCGGTACGGAAGTGCGTTTTTTACCCAGTTTAGCTACGTTTTCACATCGGAATATGTCCTTTGATATTCTATCCTCACGTTTGCGTGAACTCTCCTTTTTGAATTCCGGTGTGTATATCGAAGTGCTGGATGAGCGTACGGATAATAAAGTAGTGTTTGAATATGAAGGTGGAATTTCTGCTTTTGTGCGCCATTTGAATCGTGCGCGCACACCGTTGCATGGTGATTGTGTGTGCATGATTTCTGAAAAAGATGATGTGACAGTTGAATTATCCATGCAATGGACGGATTCGTATCAAGAGCATATTTTTTGTTTCACCAATAATATTCCGCAACGTGATGGCGGTTCTCATTTGGCCGGTTTGCGTGGTGCATTAACCCGTACAGTCAACAATTACGCCAATGCGAATGGTTTGACGAAAAAACTTAAAATAAGTTTAACCGGTGAAGATTGCCGTGAAGGATTGACTGCGGTGTTGTCGGTGAAGGTACCCGATCCAAAATTTTCATCACAAACCAAAGATAAGCTGGTGTCATCTGAGGTGCGTCCGATTGTAGAAAGCATTGTGAATGAAAAATTGGCAGAATGGTTTGAAGAAAATCCAAAAGAAGCCAAGAAAATTGTCAGTAAAGTGGCTGAAGCATCGATGGCACGAGAAGCTGCACGTAAAGCACGTGATTTAACGCGCCGGAAAGGTGTGTTGGATATTTCATCGTTGCCTGGAAAACTGGCTGATTGTCAGGAAAAAGATCCGGCCTTGTCGGAATTATACCTAGTGGAAGGGGACTCTGCTGGCGGATCAGCCAAGCAGGGACGTGATCGTCGGGCACAGGCTATTTTGCCGTTGAAGGGTAAAATTCTGAATGTTGAAAAAGCCCGTTTTGATAAAATGTTATCATCGCAAGAAATTGGTACGATGATTACTGCACTCGGTACAGGTATTGGTAAAGACGATTTTGATATTTCCAAACTACGATACCATAAAGTTGTTATTATGACCGATGCGGATGTCGATGGTTCGCATATTTTGACCTTGCTGCTGACTTTTTTCTATCGTCAAATGCCGGAAATCATTGAGCGCGGTTATCTCTATATTGCGCAACCGCCGTTGTATCGTGTGACACGTGGTAAAAAATCCCGTTATATTGCTAACGATGATGAGCTGTTTGAGTTTTTATTGGAACATGGCAGTGATGGTAAAGAATATTTTGCCAGTACAGGTTCAAAAGCAATGAGTGCTGATCGTTTGCATACTACCATTCGCAGCATTAATCGTGTGCAGCGTTTGCAGCAGCGTTTATCCCAGCGTATTGATGCCGGGGTATTAAAATTCCTGATTGAGACTGGCAAGACCACCATCAAAATGATGCGTCATCGTGATTTATTAGAAGAGCGCATGGAGGTATTATCCACTGCCTTTCATTTGAGTACACGTGCTGATGAAACATTGACCTGGAAAGTGATGGAAGATGCCGAAGATGGTAGTTTCTGGGTGCAGTTCCAGCGCCGTGATCATGGTCGGGTGATGATTTCCCGTTTGGATAAAGACTTGGTGGGTACGGCTGAATTTGCTGAAGCTCAGAAACTGTGTGCAACGATGCAGAATCTGGTGGATAATGGTGCGGTCTTGAAACATGGTGAAAAAGTATGGCCGATATCGCATTTCGATGATCTGGCTGCGACGGTTGAAGCAGAAGGTCGTCGTGGTTTGAATATCCAGCGTTATAAAGGTTTGGGTGAAATGGATCCGGAACAATTATGGGAAACTACCATGGATCCGAAAGTACGAACCTTTTTGCGGGTAACTCTGGAAGATGTGGTCAATGCTGATGAAGCATTCTCCACCCTGATGGGGGATGCGGTTGAACCACGCCGTAAGTTTATTCAGGATAATGCCCTAAAAGTGCGCAATCTCGACGTATAAAATCACCCAACTGTTGAATCATTGAGTAAGGAGTCACTGTGACTGATAAACAATCTTTAAGTTATGCCGATTGCGGTGTGGATATTGATGCGGGCAATGCCTTTGTTGGGCGCATCAAAAAAGCAGTTCATAGCACTATGCGTCCGGAAGTATTGTCCGGACTTGGTGGTTTTGGTGGCCTGTTTAAACCGGACTTTTCCGGCATGGAAGAGCCAGTTCTAGTTTCCGGAACCGATGGTGTGGGTACCAAATTATTATTATTGCAGGAATACGATAAACCGCATGTTGCTGGCATTGATGCGGTGGCCATGTGTGTGAATGATCTGGCTGCGCTCGGTGCAACACCGTTATTTTTCCTCGATTATCTGGCGACTGGGAAATTGGCCGGTGAAACACTGGCCGGTGTGGTGGAAGGCATTGCCGATGCGTGCAATACCTGTGAATGTTCATTGGTTGGTGGCGAAACCGCTGAAATGCCCGGCATGTATGCCCCCGGTCATTACGATATCGGCGGTTTCTGTGTGGGTGTAGTGGATAAACCCAAGATGATCGATGGCAGCAAGATAGTCGCGGGCGATATCATTATTGGTGTGGCTTCTAGTGGGCCGCATTCGAATGGTTTCTCGATGGTTCGTAAGCTGCTGGAGCTGGGTAAAGCTGATTTACGCAATGATATACTCTCTGATGGTCGCAAAGCCGTAGAAGGCGTTTTAGCACCAACACGTTTGTATGTGCCTGCAGTGAATGCGTTGATGCAGTCCGGCGCTGATATTCATGGTTTCTCCCATATCACCGGCGGTGGCATGTTTGATAACTTTGAACGTTTATTGAGTGATGATTTGGCAGTGAGCATTGATGTGGATTCATGGCCTGTGCCAGCTGTATTTGAATATTTATTACGTTTTGCCGATGTTGCCCGCGATGAACGTTATCGCACCTTTAACATGGGCATTGGTTTTGCAGTGATTGCAACAGAATCCGAAGCTGAAACGATTGAAGCTGTACTTAAAGAAGCCGGAGAAACAACGTATAGGATCGGTTCAGTCAAGCAACGTGATGGTGGCGAAGCGGTTACGTTATTGGGCTGAGTTGTGGCTCTTTAAAAAAGGGGGGATCCAGATACAAGGCTAGCGACTCCCCGCAACATGGATTTTATTTACTAACCCTTGCTCTGTTTATTTTCGATAAACTGTCGATTGAGTTCGTCGCGCAGAGATAGGCTGGCATTGATCAGAGAATCACTGCCCTCATGGTAGGCGTGGTACATGCGATTGATCACTTCACGATCATGTTGTTTGAATTGACGCTGCATGGTGATGACAGCTTCTTTATCAAAACCGAGTTGGCGCAACACATGGCCGGCCGCGTTTAAAGAGCTGCTGAATGTTTCGCGGTGTACATCATCGACTTGCATGCCGGCATCCAGACATTCGAATAGATGTTTCATATCGTGGGCGCGGCTAATCACTTGTACCTGTGGAAAGTGTTGTCGAGCGATATTGATAATGGTCGATATTTTTTCCATATCATCAATGGCTACAACCAGTATTTTGGCTTTAGCAACACCGGCAACATCGAGCAGATCCAGTCTGGCTGCATCACCATAGTACACTTTGAAACCGAGTTTGCGTGAGTGTTCGATGCGTTCCGGATCATGATCAAGCAGGGTGACGGGAATATTATTGGCATGCAATAAACGTGCGATGACTTGTCCAAAGCGGCCAAACCCTGCAATCACCACCGGATTATCCTCGTGTTCAAATGCTTCGGGATTGATTTCAGGGCTGGCATTGGCATGGCGCGGTTCAATCCATTTATCGTTGATAAGCATCAGAATAGGGGTGCTCATCATGGATAGGGCAACCACCAGAATCATCAGGTTGGCATCCTCTACCGCAATAATATGTTCGCTAACAGCCAGACTGAACACAACAAACGCAAATTCACCACCTTGCGATAATAAAAAGGAAAAGAACGGCGTTTGTTTGGTATTGATTCCGGCAAAACGACCGAGGAAAAACAATACCGCCATTTTGACCAGTACAAGAATAAGCACCAACATGATTACCGTGCCTGGACGCGTCATCAGCAGGCCGAAATCAACTGACATACCAACGGCAATAAAAAATAAGCCCATCAACAGGCCTTTGATGGGATCAATGACGCTTTCCAAGGCATGACGATATTCCGAATCGGCCAGAATAAGTCCTGCAATGAATGTGCCGAGTGCCATAGACAGGCCAACCCAGTTCATTAATTCAGCGATACTGATCACCAATAACAGTGCAAATGCGCTGAATAGCTCATTGATGCCGGTTTTGGCGATGGTGCGCATAATGGGCGGCAGCAAGAAATAACCAGCCAGAATAATGCCACCAACAACAGATAGAGCCTTAACAGCGGCAAGCCAGACGGGTATTTCGCTTGTGGCGACGGCATGGACACTGAGCAACGGGATAAGCGCCATCATAGGAATCACAGCCAGATCTTGGAAGAGTAGAATCATAAAAGCATTGTTGCCTGCTTTGGTTTTAAAAAGGTTTTTTTCACTTAAAATCTGCAAAGCTATGGCGGTTGAGGATAACGATGTAGCTAAAGCGGCGACGATACTGGCTTGCCAGCTTAATGAGAAAAAGTGAAACACTGGAGCCAGTATCAGCGTCGTAATGAATAACTGAGCCAGCCCCATGCCGAGAATCGGTTTGCGCAACGACCATAGTTTATGCGGGCTGAGTTCCAGCCCGACCAGAAATAATAGCAGCACCACACCAAACTCGGAAAAATGTAGAATAGCTTCGGCATCGGTAATAAAGCGTAAACCCCAGGGGCCGATGACCACACCGGCAGCAAGGTAACCGAGCACGGATCCCAAGCCTAGCCGACTGGCTATTGGCACCACCACAACTGCGGCTGCAAGATAAATAATGAGGTTCATGGTCATATCATGTTCGGCCATATGTATCCTTATAGTGATATAGTATTCGTCGGCTTCGTTGCCCAATATTCGATTAGTATTGAGGAAATGATTGGATTTATTTGATGCGATGTCTATAATGATTGTGTTTTTTTTTATCGGATTCGATGGAGAGATGGCTAAGCAATTAGAATAGTTACCGTATGTGCTTGTTTTCGCATAGCATACGTGGTGAAGAATAGTATTTTTGTTTTCGGTGAGATGATGTCATCTGGCCGGTTTTGGAGGCATTATCATGGCAGAGCCTAAAGCAGCTGCGCTAATTTCTTGTTATTCCAAGGGGCTGGCGGGTATTCCGGTAGCGGAATCTGCGGTGTCCTTTGTGGATGGTCAGCGCGGCCATTTGGAATATCGCGGCATTGATATTGAACAACTGGCCGAGCATTCTAGCTTTGAAGAAACATCGTGGTTGTTGCTCTACGGAGCGTTACCGACAGCTACGGAGCTGGCCTCGTTTGAACAAGAGCTGTGCCATCACCGGCGGGTGAAATTCCGTATTCGGGATATGATGAAATGTTTTCCCGAATCCACCCATCCGATGGATTCATTGCAGGCAACTGTGGCAGCGCTTGGAATGTTTTATCCCTTCCCGACATCCTTACAGGGAGGGCTTGATTCCAAAGCAGTGCATCAGGTGTTCGTGAATTTGATCGCCAAAATGCCGACCTTGGTGGCGGCGCATGAGCGCATGCGCCATGGAGATGATCCGATTCCTCCACGTGATGATTTATCGCATGCGGCCAATTTTTATTACATGTTAACCGGCAATGAGCCGAGCGAACTGACCCAACGTATTATGGATGTGGCGTTGATTGTGCACGCTGAACACACCATGAATGCCAGTACATTCTCTACCCTGGTTATTGCTTCGAGTCATGCTGATCCGTACACATCGATCAGTGCTGCTATTGGTTCATTATCGGGCCCCTTGCATGGCGGAGCCAATGAGGATGTATTGCACATGCTCGATGAGATTGGATCGGTCGATGCGGTTGAATCCTATTTGAATGGCAAGCTGGATCGAAAAGAGAAGATTTCAGGGCTGGGTCACCGGGTTTACAAAACCAAAGATCCACGCGCCACATTGTTGCAAAAATTATACGAAAAGCTGACGGTGGAACTCGGTGCCGATCCAACCTATGAAATAGCCAGCCGTATTGAAGAGCTATCCAAGCAAACACTGGGTAAAAAGGGTATCTGCCCCAATGTCGATTTTTATTCGGGCATTGTATATCGCAAGCTGGGCATTCCGACTGATATCTTTACACCTATTTTTGCGGTGGCGCGGGTATCCGGCTGGTTGGCGCACTGGAAAGAACAGCTCGGTAACGGGCGCATTTATCGACCAACCCAGATTTATATTGGTGAACATGGCCAATCGTATATTCCCATGCATAAGCGCAGCTAAACAGGCCAGACCGATGCAGCGCTGTCTTTTACGGCTAGTCTTGCTTGTTGCAGTGCTGTTTTCAATTTCAGCACAAGCGGCAACACCGGCATCGAGCATGGTGGTTTCAGCTCAAGCCGATGCCACGCAAGCTGGCATTGAGATTTTAAAAGCCGGTGGCAATGCCTTCGATGCGGCAGCCGCAGTGGCCTTGGCCTTGGGTGTGGTAGAGCCTGGCTCTTCAGGCCTTGGCGGCGGTGGTTTTTTTCTACTCTATAGCGCTAAAGAAAAACGTTATGTCATGATTGATGCGCGCGAGACCTCTCCGTTATTGGCTGGTCATGGTGAAACTTATCAAACGCGTTCCAGCATTGATGGGCCGCAATCTGCCGGTGTGCCGGGTCTTGCGGCAGGTGTGGATCATTTGGTCCGGCGCTATGGCAAATTAACACGTCAGCAGATTACCCAACCGGCCATCGCGCTGGCACAACATGGTTTTGCAGTTACGGATCGATTGCAGGGTATGCTAAATTGGCGCGCCAAAGCATTCAACGACACAGCCCGACGTATTTTTTTGCATCAATCGCTGATCAAACAACCGGCTTTGGCTGATACGCTCAAGCGCTTTGCCAAGGCTGGAGCCGAAGACTTTTATCGCGGTGAAACAGCCGGGCGATTGGTGGCGGATATGAAGCGCGATGGCGGGCTGATTCGCGAAGCGGATCTGGCGGCTTATCGGGTCATTGAACGCGAGCCTGTGCGTTTTGATTATCAGGGCTTTCATATTGTTTCGGCAGCATTGCCATCTTCGGGTGGCTTGACTCTGGCGCATATCTTTGGCCAGTTGCAGCAGGATAATTTAAAAATCTTGGGCGATACGGATCGGGCACATCTGTTGATTGAGAGCATGAAACGCGCCTATCGTGACCGCAATCAATATCTCGGTGATAGTGATTTTGTATCGATACCCCGCGATTATCTGGATGCCAAACGTTTGATGCGTTTGCGTTCCAGTATCAATATGGCACACAGCACAACATCGCGTGCCCTGAAAGGCGTGGCTGAACCTGCCGGTAACGGCAGGGATACCACACACTTTTCTATTGTGGATGGCGCAGGTAATATGGTTTCAGCCACCTTATCGATCAATTACCCCTTTGGTTCGGCCTATGTTTCTCCGTCAACAGGGCTGGTGTTAAACGATGAGATGGATGATTTTGCGACCCGAGCAGGTAAGCCCAACGCTTACGGACTGGTGCAGGGGAAGGCCAATGCCGTTGCACCCGGAAAACGCATGCTTTCGAGCATGACTCCGAGCTTTGTGATTGGTCCCAAACGCAGTTTTATTATCGGTACACCGGGTGGTTCGCGTATTATCAGTATGGTGTTGCTGTCATCTATTGCCTTTATGGTGGATGAAAACCGGCCTGAAGAATGGGTCAATGCAGGACGTTATCACCATCAGTTTTTACCCGATGTGGTGCAATATGAGGCCGGTTCTTTTGCTTCTGATGTATTGGATAGTCTGAAAAAACGTGGCCATCGTGTAAAACAGATGTCACGGAAATATGGTAATATGCAGGCGATTCTTTGGCAGCGAGAGTCGGGTAAATTAACCGGTATTAGCGATCAACGCGGTGCAGGAACGGTAGGGTTATTGCAGCACTAACGTGCATACAAGGGGAGTAATCATGAGTGCTAAAACAGAACTTGAACAATGGAACGATAGCTATGCGATTGACGGAGAGCTGCGCTTTATTCGTGCTAAGGGTGATATGCCCGTAGCCGAGATTAGCAATAAACTGGCACAGGCTTCGATTGGCTTGCAGGGCGCACACGTGTTGGATTTTCAAGCCAAAGGACAAGCGCCATTGATTTGGATGAGCCCCGATGCCACTTTTGCACCCGGCAAGTCCTTGCGCGGTGGAATCCCAATTTGCTGGCCATGGTTTGGGCCGCATGCCTCCGACTCCTCGAAACCGGGGCATGGGCCGACACGTACATCCGCTTGGCAACCCATCGCCGCATCAAGCCAGAATGATGGCAGCACCCGGATCAGTTTTGAGTTCGTACAATCGCCAGCAACCATAGCAATGTGCGGCCATGCTTTGTCCCTACAATTGCATGTGACGGTGGGAAACAGTTTGCATCTGGAGCTTGAAACAACCAATCTTGGAGAGGATTCCTTTACCTTAGGACAAGCATTCCACACCTATTTTCAAGTCGGTGATGTCAGGCAAACGCGCATCGAGGGTTTAGGTGGTTGTGCGTACATTGACAAGGTTGATGGCGGCAAACGCAAACAACAGCAAGGAGCGGTTGCAATCAGCGCCGAAACGGATCGTATTTATCTTGCTACAGGCAGCGAGTGTGAAATCACTGATCCGTCCATGCAGCGTAAAATCATGATCTCCAGCGCAGGCAGTGCATCAACCGTCGTGTGGAATCCGTGGTCGGAAACTGCATTGAAAATGGGTGATTTAGGGCAGGATGGTTATCTCAACATGCTCTGTGTCGAAACCACCAATGCTGCAGATGATGTGATTCAATTGAGCCCCGGAGCGACACATCGCCTTATCGCTGATTATTCCAGCCAAGCGCTAAAATAGCGCTTTAAGTCGCCGTTACAGAAGGCTTTATATGACGGACTGAATGGCCGCAAGTAAAGCCGGTGCGGCAGTTTCGGTACGCATAATGCGCGGGCCGAAGGTGAGGCAGCGAAAACCAGTGCTAATTAATATCTCAATATCATGCTGACTCCAGCCGCCTTCCGGGCCAATGGCTAGAGTAACATCATCAGCCTGCTGGATGGCATCACGCTCCTGCCTCCAGCTTGTTGCTGTTGCCTCCGGGTGCAGGATGAAACACAAACCACGGGTGGGGCTGGTTGATAATGCCTTGATCCAGTGCAATTCAGGAATCACGGTGCGGCCACTTTGCTCCGCAGCTTCAATGATGATCTGTTGCCAGCGTTGCAAGCGCTTGGTTAACTTTACACCATCGAGTTTTAAGGCGCTGCGTTCGCTGCGTACAATAGTGAAACTGGCCGCGCCCAGTTCAGTACCCTTTTGCAATACTGTTTCAATTTTTTCACTGCGGCATGCGGCCTGCACAATATGTATCCGATTGGGCAGCTCTCGATCAGTCTCTGAGAAGGATTCAACACGGCAACTGCAATGATCACGCTCCAAATGTTCAAGGCTGCAAAGGTATTCACCGCCACGGCTATTAAACACTATAATTTCATCACCGGCAGCCAAACGCATCACACTGCGCAAATAATGCGTTTGATCCGAGCTCAGCAGGATGGAGCTTGCCAGTATCAATTCCTGATCCAAATAAAGACGGCATATCATGGCCAAGATTCGGCCTGATATAGCGCCCAGATGCAAGCCCTTGACCCCTACTGCCGTTGCCTCATGATGCGAATATGTTTTTTGGCGATCTGGAATCTCAAGACTGGCAGTCGGTACGTTATTGGAAACCGTTAGAGGCGGGTGTCAATCGTGATAGTGCCGCCATTTTGACGACGGCGGGTTCCTTGACGCGCTTTCTGGAACGTCATTTTGGTATTCGTTTGGAAGTGCGTTTGCATGATCAGTTTGTTGATCAAGTTAAAGTTGGTGAAGCGCCTTTATTGGGCTGTGCGATTGCCGAACCTGCGCTACGGCGGCAAGTATCGCTGATGCATCGTGGTTCGGTGTTGTTCGATGCCGAATCGGTCTTGCCACTGGAAACATTGCCGGCTGACTTGATTGCGGATTTGCAGGAAGGCATTCGCCCGCTTGGCAATCTGTTGCTGGATCGTGGTTTATCCTTGGCGCGCTCGGATTTGAGCGTGACACAAATGCAGGGTGAAGGCCTGCATCAGGGGCGTTGGGCCAGGCGTTCGGTTTTGCGTTCGGAATCGGGCACACAGGCCTTGGTCGTGGAAGTTTTTCATCCGGTGATGTGGTCTCGTATCGAGACAAGCAGTCGCCGTTACCAGCGCTAGGGGTTTTGTTGAGTTTTGAAATATCTATTGTGCGGCAGTGATAATGTCTTGAAACAGCCGGATTTATCATGACATTCACACCTGTCGGTAGTCTTTCAGATTGGTATAAGCTTTTACGTATTGATCGCCCTGTTGGTTATTGGCTGTTGATGTGGCCGATGTTGTGGGGTTTGCTGGCGGCATCTGCGGGGCATCCCAGCTTAAAAAATAGTATTATCTTTGTAGCGGGTGTTTTGCTGATGCGTTCAGCCGGTTGTGTGATCAATGATATTGCCGATCGTGATTTTGATGCCCATGTTGAACGCACCAAGGCACGCCCTATTGCGGCCGGAAAAATTGCGCCGGGGGCGGCTCTGCTAGGCTTTATTGCGATGTTGATGGTGGCCTTGCTCATGGTATTGCAAACCTCCACCTATGTGATTGGCTTAGGGGTTGTTGGTGTGATCTTGGCCAGCTTGTATCCTTTTTTGAAGCGTTATACGTATTTCCCACAAGCCTGGTTGGGTATGGCATTCGGTTGGGCCGTGATCATGGCCTGGGGTGCGGAAACGGGGAATATATTTGATTCCTTCGTGCCCTGGTTGTTGTTTTTCGCCAATGTATTCTGGTCGTTATCGTACGATACAGCCTATGCATTAGGTGATCGTTCCGATGATCGCAAGATTGGTGTGAAGTCGACAGCTTTATGGTTGGGTAATCGTGCTATTGGCGCGATTGTTGTGCTTGGTTTATGCAACATCCTGTTGTTGGGGTTTGCGGCATTGATACTGGATGGCTTTTGGGTGGGCCTGGGTTGGTGGCTGGCGCTGATGTTGCAGCTGATGTTGTCCGGCCGGTTAATGCATTGCGGTGAAACATGGGGATTTACGTTTTTCATGCAATCGCATTATGTTGGAGCCTTGTTTGCGCTTGGATTGATTGCACAGGGCTTGTCGACTATTTAACCTGCATTATTCATGCATATGCGGGTTAAGGCGCAAAAAATATCAGGCCACCGTGGTTGAACCCATGCTTTGCTGTTTCAAGCTGAAGCCTTGATGTCTAGTATGGCACGCCTCGGATGATCATACTCAGGAGGAGCACTTGGCCAAGATCGAACATCAGCAACGACTGAGTGGCGCAGAAGCCCTGCAGTTGGTTAAGTGGGATGCGCCGCGTTTGCGCGATCTCTTATCAGCCATGCATGCAACGGAAGTGGCTGAATTACTGCTGAGTTGCCGTAAGGATGACAAACGACTCTCTCTGATCCCTTATATTGCCGATGATTTGCTCGGGGATGTGTTGCTTGAATTGCCTGAAGGCATGCAGGAAGATTTGCTGGCATTGCTCAAACCCAGTGAAATCGAAGAGGTTGTTGAGCATCTCAATTCCGATGATGCCATCGATCTGTTGCAGGCCATCGATAAGGACATTGCCGATGAGGTGATGGAACGTCTGGAGCCGGAAGAGCGGCGCGGATTGGAACCATTACTGGCGCATGATGAGGAGTCTGCCGGTGGCTTGATGCAGGCTGAGTTATTCAAGGTGCGTGATGATTGGTCGGTAGAAAAAGTGATCATGGTTTTGCGTCGCTTTGGTCGCGAAATCGAAAATCTCAATTATGTTTATGTGGTGAATCGGGCAGATGTGCTGGTTGGTGTCTTGAGCTTGCATGCGCTGATCTTTGCTGAAAGCGATGTCATTGTATCGGATTTGACCGATGATAAATTTCATTCTGTCACCGCCACTCAGGATCAAGAGGACGTGGCTCGGATCTTTGATAAATACGATATGATGGCGCTGCCCGTGGTGGATGATGGCGGTGTATTGATTGGCCGCATTACAGCCGATGATGTTATCGATGTAATTCAGGAAGAAGCCACTGAAGATATGTACCGTCTGGCGGCATTATCCGATCAGGATGATCTGGCAGAGCCTGTCGCTACCACAGCGCGGCGGCGCGGTATCTGGCTGGCGGTCAATTTGATGACGGCGATTGCTGCATCGATGGTGATTTCCCAATTTGAAGCGACATTATCGCAAATTGTGGCACTGGCGATTCTCATGCCGATTGTGGCCAGTATGGGCGGCATTGCTGGCACGCAAACGTTGACCGTGATTGTACGCAGCATCGCGCTTGGCCGTGTCACCTTTGAAAATGCGCAGCGTGCTTTGGTGAAAGAAGTTGCTGTGGGCTGTGTATCCGGGCTAATATTTGCCCTGGTCATGGGTATTATTGCTTCGTTATGGTTCCCCGCCTTGGGTGTGAAGTTGGGGCTGATTATTGCAGCGGCGATGATGATAAATTTATTCATGGCAGGCCTTGCTGGAGCCATGATTCCATTAACACTACAGCGTTTGAAAATTGATCCGGCGCTGGCATCGGGTACGATTTTGACCACCGTCACCGATGTAGTCGGTTTCTTTTCCTTTCTCGGTTTGGCGACGATATTTCTGATCTGATCAGATCTGATCAGAGGCATTGATTGCTTGTTCTGATCATGCAGCTTTGATCCCCAGTTTGATCCCCATTGCGCTTCGAAGGCTCGGCGTTAGCTTGGCATAAATTTTATTTGGAGTTCCACATGTCTGATTCTGTTTTACACCATCGTTTAATCATTCTCGGTTCAGGCCCTGCCGGTTATACCGCAGCCATTTATGCCGCCCGTGCAAACTTGAAGCCGGTCATCATTCAAGGCCAACAGGCCGGTGGTCAGCTCACCACGACCACCGATGTGGATAATTACCCAGGCTACAAAGATGGCGTGCAAGGGCCGGAAATGATGGAAGATTTCAAGGCTCAGGCAGAACGCTTTGGCACCGAACTGATCTGGGATCATATCAATCAGGCTGACCTCTCCAAACGCCCGTTCACTCTTACCGGAGATGATGCGACCTACAGCTGCGATGCCTTGATTATCGCAACAGGTGCTTCGGCCAAGTATTTAGGTTTACCGAGTGAAGATGCCTTTGCTGGTCGTGGTGTGTCGGCTTGTGCGACTTGCGATGGTTTTTTCTATCGTGGTAAAGATGTGGCTGTGGTTGGTGGTGGCGATACGGCAGTTGAAGAGGCCATTTATCTGGCCAATTTGTGCAATAAAGTCACACTTATTCATCGCCGCGATGCCTTGCGTGCGGAACCCATCATGCAGGACAAATTGCTCGCCACGGATAATATCGATGTGGCCTGGAACAGCACGACTGAAGAAATTCTGGGTGATGATTCTGGTGTGACCGGTATTCGCTTGAAATCAACGCTTGATGATTCCGTGCGCGATCTGGATGTACACGGTGTGTTTATCGCCATTGGTCATAAACCCAACACCGATTTCTTGAAAGGTGAACTGGATATGGATGATACCGGCTATTTGATCACCGCCGGCAAGAGCACTGTGACTTCGGTTGAGGGTGTATTTGCAGCCGGTGACGTGGCTGATTCGGTGTATCGTCAGGCGGTCACTTCGGCCGGTGAAGGCTGTAAAGCGGCGCTCGATGCCGAGCGTTGGTTATCTGCACAAGAATAATCCTATGATTGATTCGCCAAGGGCAGTATTGCTTGATCGTGATGGTGTGATCAATTTTGATTCGCCGGATTATATCCTTAGTCCGGCACAATGGTTGCCGATTCCCGGCTCCTTGCAGGCGATTGCCCGTTTGTGCAAGGCTGGTATTGCGGTGGCTATTATCAGCAATCAATCCGGCCTTGGGCGTGGCATGATGGATCAAGATACCTTCAATGCTATTCATGCCAAAATGATGTTGGCTATCGAAGAGGTGGGTGGCTTTATCTCGCATGTATCGTATTGCCCGCATGCGCCCGATGAGGGCTGTTTATGTCGCAAACCGAAGCCTGGCATGGTGCTTGATTGTTTGGCTGCATGCGATGTGTCTGCCGATGCAGCGATTATGATTGGAGACTCGCTGCGTGATATAACGGCTGCGCATGCCGCTGGAGTGAACGGGATGTTGGTGCAAAGCGGATATGGCGATGCGCAATCTATTTTGCATGATGCACGTTTAGTGATGCCTGATATTTGTGCCTTTGAAACTCTGGCCATGGCTGTCGATGCTATATTGGCTGAATAGATGCTGCTGATCCGCTCCGCCTTATTCAATCTGTGTTTTATGCTGCTGACACCCGTATTTTCCTTGCTGCTTATTCTGTCGCGGCCGTTTGGTTTTTCTGCTGCCTGGTTCTGGGCAAGGTTATGGTCGCACAGCATATTCACTTTGTTGAAACTAGTGTGCGGCATTCGAATCACCATCGAAGGCCAAGAACACATGCCGGATCACGCCTGTGTGGTGATGGCCAAACATCAATCGGCAGCTGAAACGGTGGCCATGCCGATTCTGCTACCCCCTTATGCGTGGATACTCAAACGTGAACTGTTTTATATCCCCTTCTTTGGCTGGGCATTGGCATTAATGGGTACGATTGGCATCCGCCGTGGCAGTCCGCGTGCGGCAATCAAACAAGTCATGAACGATGGTACTGCCAAATTAAAACAACAATTCTGGGTGGTTATTTTTCCAGAGGGCACACGCGCCAGCGTCGGCACAACGGGAAACTATCAGCCCGGCGGTGTCATCCTGGCACAAAAGGCGAAGTCCGGTATTTTGCCCATGGCACACAATGCCGGAGCGCTGTGGCCAAAACGAGGTTTTATCAAAAAGCCGGGCATTATTACCTTTCGTTTTCTCCCCTATATTCCTGCTGAGGCAGTCACATCCATGAAGCGCAGTGAACTCTTGCAACGTCTGGAAACAGATATTGAGGCTGCTACCCGAACACTAGGCGGTTAAATGCACTGTTTCATGACAGAATAAGTCTGCCACACAAAAGGCATCCAAGCTAAACACCCATTTGTCATGCCTGACCCGGTTT
>CAZKHV010000012.1:0-15820 GCA_964552605.1 uncultured Zetaproteobacteria bacterium
CGTGATAAACTGCACATGCATTTTGTCTCGAATATCGATGGCACACATTTGGTCGAAACCCTGCGTCATTTGCATCGTGAAACAACGCTGTTTGTGATTGTTTCCAAAACTTTCACGACTCAGGAAACCATTACCAATGCACGCACAGCCCGCGATTGGTTCTTGACTCGTGGTGGTACAAAGACGGCAGTTGCCAAACATTTTGTGGCGGTTTCAACCAATGGCAAGGCGGTATCGGCCTTCGGTATTGATACGGCCAATATGTTTGAATTTTGGGATTGGGTGGGTGGTCGTTACTCGCTCTGGAGCGCGGTTGGTTTATCGATTGCCTTGTATCTCGGCATGGATCATTTTGAGGAACTGCTTGAAGGCGCTCATGATATGGACGAACATTTTCGTACGGCACCGCTGGAAGAAAATATTCCTGTCATCCTTGGCCTGTTGGGTGTTTGGTATAATAATTTCTTTGATGCGGATTCGCATGCCTTGCTACCCTATGATCAATACATGCATCGTTTTCCAGCCTATTTTCAGCAAGGGGATATGGAGAGCAGTGGTAAAAGTGTGACGCATGCCGGTAAGGCAGTGGATTATTCAACAGGCCCGATCATTTGGGGCGAGCCGGGCACCAATGGCCAGCATGCTTTTTATCAGTTGATTCATCAGGGCACCAAACTCATCCCTTGTGATTTCCTTGCGCCGGTTGAAACAAAAAATCCGGTGGGTCGCCATCATCCAATTTTATTGTCCAACTTCTTTGCCCAAACCGAAGCCCTGATGATGGGCAAGACCGAAGCCGAAGTGCGTGCTGAACTTGAGGCGGAAGGCTTGAGCGATGATGATTTGGAATCCTTGTTGCCACATAAAGTGTTTCAAGGCAACCGGCCGACCAATTCGATTCTGTTTCAAAAACTGACTCCGCATGCGCTCGGTGGTTTGATTGCTATGTATGAACATAAAACCTTTGTGCAGAGTATTATCTGGGATGTGAATGCCTATGATCAATGGGGCGTGGAGTTGGGTAAACAGCTGGCGCGTAAGATATTGCCGGAACTCGAGGATTTTGATGATATAAAAAGCCATGATTCGTCCACCAATGGTTTGATCAATTATTACAAAGAACATAAAAAAGAATGATGCTGCTGGCGCTGTTTCGTGACTTTTTCTTTAAGCTAGTGTGGAACAGTATTATTTGTGAGGGTGATTGGTGACTGAAGATCAGATGGAAGATCAAACCGAAGCTATGTTGTCCGCGCATGCAGCACGGCTATTGGGCTGCTTGATGGAAAAGCAGATGACTACGCCGGATTATTATCCGCTGACATTGAAAGCGCTGACTGCTGCGTGCAATCAGAAGAGCAGCCGTGTGCCGGTACTCAATCTAACGGCTTCTGAAGTTGGTGGTGTGGTTAATGCCCTGCGTGCCGAAGGCTTGATTACGGCGCGTATGGATGGCCGCGCGGATCGTTTTGAACAGCATTTGTCACGCAAATTAAATCTGTCGAGTAAACAGCGAGCCGTACTTTGTGTGCTGATGTTGCGCGGCGCGCTTACCCTGAATGAAATTCGTATCAATACCGGACGCATGGTCGAATTTGCCGATGCTGACGAATTGCAGGCGTTGCTGGATGATCTGATGGCTCGCGACGAAGCCTTGCTGTTATGCATTGGCCGTGTTGCAGGGCAACGGGAAGATCGTTTTGCACAGCTGTTATGCGGTAAACCGGAAATTGAAATACCCGTGAAAGGTGTTGACGGTGCGATAAGCGGCAGTAAATCCGAAGCAGATCGTGTCACGCAGTTGGAACATGATGTGGTCGATTTGAAAGAAGAATTAAAACAGCTGCGGCTTTTGATTGAGCTCTCAAACGATTAAAGAGCCTTCGATGGCGCTGACGATGTATCAGATTGATGCGTTTGCCGAGCATGTCTTTGAAGGCAATCCGGCGGCGATATGTCCGTTGCAGGACTGGTTGCCCGAGGCCTTGATGCAGCGCATCGCGGAAGAGAACAATTTATCTGAAACGGCTTTTTTTGTGCCGACCACAAATGGTTTTCATATTCGCTGGTTTACTCCGACGACTGAAGTCGATTTGTGTGGTCATGCTACGCTGGCTGCGGCTTTTGTGTTGTTTCATGAACTGGGTTTTGAACAGGATACGATTGCCTTTGAATCGCGATCGGGTGTGCTGCACGTCTCGCGTGAGGATGCTTTATTGGTGCTCGATTTTCCGATTCAAGCCGCGCTGCATTGCGAGACTCCGGAACCGATCCTGCATGCCTTTGGCCTTGAACCTATCGAATGCCTGAAAGCAGAGGATTATATCGTAGTCTTGGAATCTGAGGATGATGTATTATCTGCGGAACCAAAACTCGAATGGCTTGGTGAGCTTGATGCGAGAGGGGTGATTATTACTGCTGCATCGGCGAGATATGATTTTGTGGTTCGTTTTTTTGCGCCCAATTGTGGCATTGATGAAGATCCGGTGACGGGCTCGGCTTACACCCAACTGGCACCGTATTGGTCGGATCGGCTGGGTTTGCAAATCATGCACGCAAGGCAGTTGTCGAGTCGGGGTGGCAATGTGCGTTGTGAATTGAACGGGGATCGTGTGTTGATTGCAGGTTGTGCTGTGAAATATTTGCAGGCTGATATTGAGTTGTGAGCGGCTGTAGGGCAGGTGAATAGTTGCCGCTGAGCGGCAATTCTGTCCCCGCACTTGTTCATTTTTGTTTTGTGTAGCCATAACCGGGCACAAAAAATCTATTTTTAATATTGGCCTGATCATTGCTCTAGGCTTGTTATCATCCATTAGCGGAGCGGGTATTATAATGATTTCATTTTATCTTAAATTTATTGGCGGCATTGTTTTACTCGTGAACTTATCATCGTGTGGAACATTGCAGTCCTTTGTACCCTCATTTTCAGAGGCTGGCGCGGAGAGTGTTTTAAAGCAGCAATTAAGGGCTATTGATGAAGCCAATGACAGGGCAGTGTCGCGCAATAAAATGATATGGGAAATGATCACGGCATCCGATCAAATTTGTAACGAATATGTGAATCAAATGCTTCATGAGGCTGGACAAAAGTTTCCCTTCCGTGAGAAAGGCAATGATGGGCTGGATGCGAAACTAGAATTGGCAATTGCGTTGCGTAAGTTTGATCATGCGAGTGTGAATCATACATTGTTTGCAACAGTTGATGTCGAAGATCCGGAAAAAGATGTGCGCATTGCGCTGGCAAAAACAATTATGAATACCAGAGCATTGGCGCGTATCCAACTTAAAGCACGTTTGGATGGTTATATTTCAGAGTATTCGGTTAAGCAGGCGTTGATGGATGTGGCCGCGTATCATAACAGTTGTTCAGCCTCCTTTGCTGCAACGGAGCTTGCCCGGGTGACGAGCATGCAAATGAGCGATGCGAAACGCAAAACCTCGATTGAAGCGTTGATACAACTGCGCCAGAAATTGATGTCGGAAGGTATGAACACCCGTGCGGTGCAACAAAAAATCGATACCTTGATTCTCGATTATTAAATACGAAACATCATCTTGCTTGCAACGTTTGGAGCCGGTGACGTGAAATTTCCGTCTTTCGGTGGCTTTCAGACATTCGGTTGAGTGCGAGGCTATGTATTCGCGGGTTTACGGATACGACGTTATTCATCAGCTTCATGCTTTTAATTGAGCATAGGATAAGGATGACGGCGTGAATAAACTGATTACATTTGAAGGTGTGGATGGTTGCGGTAAAAGCACCCAGTTAAAGCGCGCGGCGGCTTGGCTGGGTGAGCAGGGCTGTGATGTGCTGATGACGTTTGAGCCGGGTGATACGGCTCTCGGTAAAGAAATTCGGCATTTGTTGTTGGCAGGCGAATTTGTGCCGGTGCCAGAAGCGGAGCTATTATTGTTTCTGGCGGATCGGGCACAGCATGTGCGTGAGGTGATTCAGCCGGCTTTGGCATCAGGTGCATGGGTGCTGTGTGATCGTTATTCCGATTCGACCTTGGCTTATCAGTTGGCGGCTCGCAAGTTGGATCATGGTCTTGCCAATATGGAGAGCATGCTTGCATTTGCGGAATGCGGTGTACGTCCGGAACTGACATTCTGGTTTGATGTGCCGGTGAATGAAGCCATGCGGCGCATGCAAGAACGGGCTGAAGCGGGAGAAAAACCTACCCGACTCGATGATGAGGCTGCCGTATTTCATGAGCGGGTAGCGATGGCGTTTGGCGCACAATATCAATCGTGTGGTGAACGCCTAGTTCGAATTGATGCCAAGCTTGATATGGATGGGGTGGCAGAGCAGGTCAATGCTGTGCTACAGCAGCGTTTTGGGATGCTGCTTTGAGTCGGCTGTTGGGTCATGAGGCCAGCTTGATGCGTTTTAGCGATGCTTGGGAGGCAGGTGCTTTGCATCATGCTTGGTTGCTGTACGGTTTAAAGGGGATTGGTAAACACAGTCTGGCTGAGCAGTTGGCTGCGCTTGTGATGTGCGAATCCGGTTCGGCTTGTGGTCAGTGTCATGGGTGCAAGATGCTGGTGGCCGAATCACATCCGGATGTGTTCCGGGTGGGCTTGATCGAAGGTAAACGCGATTTAACGATTGAGCAGATTCGCCAGGTATTAAATTTTTTATCGTTGAGTGGTGCAGGGGGAACTCGTCGGGTGGTGATTCTCGATGATGCCGAACGCATGAATGCACAGGCGGCGAATGCATTATTGAAAGGTCTGGAAGAGCCATCTCCGGGTAGTGTCTTGCTGATTGTTTGTTCGGATTTAGAGCGTTTGCCGGCGACAGTGCGATCACGTTGCATGTTGCAACAATGTACGCCGCTACAGGATAAGGATGTGCGTGCCGTGTTGATGCAGCAGCATGAATCCATGGATGAACAACATTTGAATTTGGCGGTGCAGCTGGCAGCAGGTAGCCCCGGTGCCGTGGCTTGTTTTCAGGATGTGAAAGCTGCTGAGGCGTTGCTGCAGTGGCAGGCTTTGTGGCGCGATGGGAGCGGGCTTGATGTCGGTAAGGCCGAAGCATGGATTCGTTTGCATGTTAAAATAGTGCCGCATGTGTTGATTGTGCAGGTGCTGGCGCATGCAGTTTATCCCAGTTTACAGGAACGCTGTGGCGATGAAAAAAGCTTTATGAAACGCCGGACTATTGAGCAGGCTTTGCAAACATGCACACGTTGGCCTGCTGATGTGGTGCGTCATAGCTTGCGGGCGGGGCCTGCATTGCTGGCTTGTATATTGCAGTTGCGATCGGCTCTTAAACCTGGCGGTTAAGTGGTTGCTGCTTGTTTGAATCGCTCTCTGAAATTAACGAAGCCTCAAGTGGTACTGTTTTTACGCAAAAGCGCCGCTATAGTACCAGCTTCATAAACTCAGGGAGAGTCCGCAGCTAATGGAAAGCTATTACGTTACCACCCCCATTTATTATGTGAATGATGAGCCGCATCTGGGTCATATGTATACCACCATCGCTGCTGATGTATTGGCGCGCTATCAGCGTATGAGTGGTCGTGATGTGTTCTTCTTGACCGGAGTCGATGAGCATGGTCAAAAGGTGCAGCAGGCGGCGGCAGAGCGCGGTATTGAGCCGATTGAACTGGCCGATCAGGTGGTGGCACGTTATCAGAGCTTGTGGCCGGAATTGGGTATTAGCAATGATGATTTTATTCGTACCAGTTCGGATCGTCATAAAGCCGGTGCGCAGGCAATGTGGCGACGCTTGGAAAATGCAGGCACCATTTACAAAGATTTTTATGAAGATTGGTATTGTGTGCCGTGCGAAACCTATTGGACCGAGACACAGCTGAAAGATGCTGAATGTTGGGATGCCAAACATTGTCCGGATTGCCAACGAGCTGTGGACAAGATTCAGGAAGAATCGTATTTCTTTCGTTTAAGTGCCTTTCAGGATCAATTGCTGGACTATATTCATGCGAATCCTGATTTTATTGCTCCTGCATCGCGGCGCAATGAAGTGATCCGTTTTGTTGAATCCGGCTTGCGGGATTTATCGGTGTCGCGCACAACATTCTCTTGGGGTGTCCCGGTGCCGGGTGATGAAAAGCATGTTATTTATGTGTGGATTGATGCATTGACCAATTATCTCTCGGCACTCGGTTTTCCCGAACATGATGAGCCCAAATACTGGCCTGCTGATGTGCATTTGATTGGCAAAGATATTTTGCGTTTTCATGCGGTTTATTGGCCATGCATGTTGATGGCGGCGGGCTTGCCATTACCCAAACGTATTTATGCACACGGTTGGTGGACGGTTGAAGGTGAGAAAATGAGCAAGTCGAAGGGCAATGCGCTCAAGCCTGCCGATTTGCTGAGCGATTATGATGCCGATGTTCTGCGTTACTTTTTATTGCGTGAAGTACCGTTCGGGCAGGATGGTGATTTTTCCTTCACCGCCTTAAAGCAACGCTATAATTCCGAGTTAGCCAATGATGTGGGGAATTTGTTGAATCGCTCACTGGCGATGTTGAACAAATATCGGGATGGTGTGCTGGCTGAAGTCGGTGAAGAATTGGATGTGGATCGTGCTTTGATTGCCGATGTGGAGTCCATGCAGCGTGATGTGGCTGAGATGATGGATCGCCAAGCATTTCACCTGGCTTTGGAACGTATTAATTTATTGGTGAAACATGGCAACCGTTATGTGGAAGATAATGCCCCGTGGGCATTGGCTAAGGCGGGTGAAACGGCCAGGCTCGATACGGTGCTGTACCATCTGGTGGAAACGCTGCGTTTGGTTGCGGTGCAATTGACACCGTTTATGCCAGAGAAAACGCATCAGATGTTGAACCAGATTTTGGGCGAAATGCCTGAAGGTGAAAGCGAAACGAATCATCGTAATCTTTGTTTTATTGAACACGCTGGCTGGGGACTGCTCAAGGCAGGCCACCAATGCGCCAAGCCGCGACCTGTGTTCCCCCGGATGGATTAATGACCCCGCGTCGTTTGGTGCAGCGCTTTTTGCCGGATTACCGAACGATTCGGGATCACAAGGCATTAAAGTGTTTTGGTACATTGCTGCATGATCCTGCCCTGTGGCATTTGAATCGTCATTCGGTTGCCAAGGCGTATTTTGTCGGGCTGGTGTGTGCATTTATTCCGATACCATTCCAAATGGTGCTGGCGGCCGCTGTTGCGATTGTTGTGCGCAGTAATTTACCTATTTCAGTGGCGCTGGTGTGGCTGACCAATCCGCTGACGATGCCGCCGTTATTTTATATGTCGTATAAAATAGGTGCCTGGGTGATGGGTTTGCCGGAACAGGATTTTCTGTTTGAATTCAGTATCGAATGGTTTACCGAAGGTATGGCGGCGGTGTGGCAACCCTTTCTGCTCGGTTGCGGCATTCTTGGTGTGGGCAGTGGTGTGCTGGGATATATCGGCATTAAACTGCTGTGGCGCTGGATGGTGGTGCGCCGTTGGCGGCGTAGAGATCATCAGCAGTCGGATTCGCGGCTGTAGTCGGTTGCCAGAGGGGCAACAGCTTTGGACGCATATTGAACAATCCATTCAAAGCGCTACCGGAAGTGCTTTTATCATTAACAATCAACACAGCATCTATGGCGGTAGCATCAATCGTGTTTATCGTATTGATAGTGGGTCTCGCAGCTTTTTTGTAAAACTTAATACATCCGATCAATTGCACATGTTTGAAGCTGAAACTGCTGGTTTGGCAGAGTTGGCGAATGTACATGCGATTCGTGTGCCGAGAGTGCTGTGCTCGGGACAGGCTGCCGGTCAAGCATGGCTGGTGATGGAGTATATTGAATTGAGTGGGGGTAATGTTGGCTCTGCCCGGTTGCTGGGGCAGCAATTGGCGCTATTGCATCGCTGTCGTGCTGAACGTTTTGGCTGGTGGCGTAATAATACCATCGGCTCCACTGCCCAGTGCAATGCGTGGATAGATTGTTGGGCTGAGTTTTATCGCGAGCAGCGCTTGCGTGTTCAGTTTGAATTGGCGGCGAATAATGGTTTTTCTGCTTCGCTGCAAGATAAGGGTGATCGCTTGATGGCGAATCTGGATGCCTTTTTTGTGAGTTACAATCCACAGCCATCGTTATTGCATGGTGATTTGTGGGCTGGGAACTGTGCATTTTCGGAGCAGGGTGAACCCGTAATTTTTGATCCTGCGGTATATTATGGTGATCGAGAAGCCGATTTGGCGATGACGGAATTGTTTGGTGGTTTTGCAGCCGATTTCTATGCTGCATATCAACAGACTTGGCCATTGGATGAGGGCTATGCGGTGCGCAAAGTCTTGTATAACCTCTATCATATTTTAAATCACGCCAACCTGTTCGGTGGCGCTTATATCAATCAGGCTGAGTCGATGATTGATTTATTGTTGGCTGAAACCTGAATAACGGCATCGCGTATCGTGCTGTGGCACGATTATTCTCCTGCCACGGTCATGCCGGATATCGCAATCGATGGTACAGCGCTGGAGCCAAACCATGTGAGGTCGGAACCAAGCATCTCAATATTGGCGAACATCTCGTTCAGGTTTCCGGCGATGGTGATGCCTTGTACGGGGTGGGATATTTTTCCATTTTCGATTAAAAAACCACCTGCGCCGCGTGAATAATCACCGGTGACAGCATTGACTCCAAAACCAATCAATTCGGTGACCAATACACCATGACCGATATCGCTGATCATCTCGGCCTGAGTCCGCTTGCCCGGCTGCCAGATGAGATTGGCAGAACCGATGCCGATGTCGCCGGTCAGACCGCGTGAGGCGCTGCCTGTTTCGCGCTGACCAAGGCGCTTGGCAACATAACGATCGGCCAGAAATGTATTCAACTTTCCATGCGTGATGATTTTATTCAGTGAGCAACGTGTGCCTTCACCATCAAATAATCGATTGCCTAAACCATCAGGGTGATTGGGGTTGTCTTCGATGCTGACAAAGTCCGGGAAGATGGATTGATTCAGGCTATCGGCTAAAAAAGAGCGTTGCTGCAGGACTGAACGCCCATTGATCGCGCCGATTAAATGGCCGAGCAGGGATGTGGCAATGCGTGGCTCGAAGATGACGGTTGTTTCGCCACTTTCCACGCTACCCGGATTGAGACGTTGGCTGGCTCGGCTGGCGGCTTCCTCTGCAATGCGTTGCGGTGAATGCAGGTCAGCGGCATCGAAGGCGCGGTGCCAGGCATAGTCGCGCTGCATATGCTCGCCTGTGCCTGCGATAACCGAGACACTTAAGGATGCTGAAGCTTTGGCATATTCAGCGAAAAATCCATCGCTGGAGGCATAGGCGACACGGCTATTGCCAAAGCAGGCATCGGCACCTTCGCTATTGCTGATCTGGCTGGAATAGTTGCGGGCAAGCTCTTCACATTCCAGCGCTGCCATCTTGGCCTGATCGAGATTCCAGCCGCAGTCGCTGCGGTTGTGTTTGGCTGCCCAGGTATTTAATTCATCGGCACTTGGATGATTGGCACCAACCGGCGGTACGGCATCGGGATCGGGTTCCGAGATACGCGCCATGGCGACGACTTGTTCGGCTAGCTTTTTCAGGCCAGTTTCGGATACATCGGATGAGGATGCTGTGGCGAAAGCGAGGCCTGCCGGTGTTTCGACAAAAGCACGCAGGCCGATGCCCTGGGCATCTTCGCGTTCGACCGATTCGACTTGCCCGTTGCGCACACTGATCGAATCGCCGGTATCGCATACTGCCAGCGCATCGACATGCAAAGCACCATATTGTTTGGCCGCATCGATAAGTTGACTGGATTGATCGGCAATACTATTGGTTTTTAAGCTCATGTCTCGGTGCCTCCCACCGTTAAATCATCAATGCGAATGGTTGGTAGCCCCACACCTACAGGCACAGATTGGCCACCCTTGCCGCAGGTGCCGACACCGGGATCGAGTTCCAGATCATTGCCGATCATCGATACCTTGTGCAGCACTTCATGGCCGGAGCCAATCAAGGTTGCGCCTTTGACCGGATATTGAATTTTACCATGTTCGACGTAATAGGCTTCCGAGGTGGTGAATACAAACTTACCGGAGGTGATATCAACCTGACCACCACCAAAATTGACGGCATAAATACCGCGATCCAGAGATGCGATAATATCATCGGGGTTGTCCTTACCAGCCAGCATAAAGGTGTTGGTCATGCGCGGCAGAACCGGATGCGCATAGGATTCGCGGCGACCATTGCCGGTGGCTTGCATGCCCATCAGCCGTGCATTTTGTTTGTCCAGCAAGTAGCCGGTTAAAATACCATCTTCAATCAATACGGTGCGGTTGGTGTTTGTACCTTCATCATCGACAGTCAGTGAGCCACGGCGCTCAGCGATAGTGCCATCATCGACTACGGTAATCCCTTTGGCGGCGACACGCTGCCCCATTTTGTCGGCGAATACCGAGCTACCTTTGCGGTTGAAATCGCCTTCTAAACCATGACCAATCGCTTCATGCAGCAGAATGCCCGGCCAGCCTGGCCCCAGCACAACCGGCATCGAGCCTGCCGGTGTATCGTGGGCATCGAGATTCAACAGAGCCAGACGCACCGCTTCGTGTACCAATCGTTTGGCTTCATCGCCACCCACCAAGCGTGATAGCGCAAAACGCCCACCACCACCGGCGGAACCCGTTTCACGTTTACCATCCTGCTCAACTACGACAGAAATATTCAGCCGCACCAAGGGGCGGGCATCATGGATATGGCGGCCATCCATGCGGATGATATGGATATCTGAAAACGACGATGAAACATTGGCAAAAACCTGTACCACACGCGGATCGAGACTACGCGCCAGAGCATCAAGCTCTTCAAGCAGGGTTTTACGCTGCACAAAGTCGATGCCCTCCGATGGATTGACAGCCTGGTACAGAGCTGGTGCTGTTTTGCCCGTATGAATGGAGACGGGGGCAATGCTTGTACCACTCTCGGCAATAGCGCGAGCCGATTTGCCTGCCTGCATTAAAGCCTTGTGATCGAAACGATCCGTAAACGCGTGACCGGCCGATTCACCCTTGATAACGCGAGCCCCTAAACCCTGATGGGTAGAGGCGGAAACGTGTTTCACACGTCCTTCTTCGAGCGCCAGTGATTCCGAAGCACTGTGCTCGATATACAAATCACCATCATCAGCATGCGCAGGTAACATGCTGGAGAGCACGGATTGCAGAGTCTCAATGGCGATGGGTAGTTGGGCGGGAGTTGTCGAATTGTTTGGCATGTTGGCTATCGTCGGTTCTAGCAGCCTGCTGTCAAGGGTAGTTGCTGCTTTTGCCAGGGAAATCGCATTAAAACGGTAGTGCCAGTGCAAGAAGTGAGCTTTGTCGACACAACAACCATCTGTTAAAGGATCGCTCATATACGTTCATGTCTTTCTCTGTGTTGTTGTGAATCTGTGGTGAACGTTTTTGACACTATTTCTATAAAAACGAAAATATTTACTGAAGGTTTAGGCGTGGCCGACTTGGTTCGACAGGTGGTTGCGATCCACCCCCATGCAGCGGGCACCAAAGTCCCAGCGTCCGGCGGGTGGCTCCTGGAAGACGATGTGATGACTCGATGGTGCGATGAGCCAGTCGTTATTGGATAGTTCATTTTCCAATTGGCCAGCTTGCCAACCGGCATAGCCGAGTATCAGCATGAAGTGCTCCGGCCCATTGCCTTGTCCCAAGGCTTCTAAAATATCGCGAGAGGATGTTAAGTGCAATTCGGCTGTGATTTGCATGGTAGATTCATAAACATGCCAGCCGTCGTGCAACACAAAACCTCTGAAATCATCGACGGGACCGCCTTCAAACACGCTGGGTTGAGAAACTTGTTGCTGGTTCGGCTGATTTTCCGTTTCATGTACCGTTTCAATGTCGAGATCATTTAACACATCGCTGACACTGATTGCACGCGGCCTGTTAATCATTAGCCCCATGCTGCCCGAATCATCGTGATGACAGATCAGAATGACGGCATCTTTAAAGCCGGGCTCGAGCAGGGCGGGGGAGGCGAGCAGCAATTGACCGGAGAGCTGATTGATCTGCATGGAAACCTCCTACGCGAGCTTATGAGCGCTGGCGACACTCGTTTTGGCTGAGCTCATTTGACGTGCCATGCGCAGTGCTGCGAGCAGGCTTGTATACGATACGTCATCAGAGCCAACCCGGTCAAGAGCGGTGCCATGATCGACGCTGGTGCGGATAAAGGGTAAGCCTAGGGTGACATTGACCGCTTCACCAAAACTGAGCGTTTTTAGTGGAATAAGAGCCTGGTCATGGTAACAGCAAACGATGGCATCATAGTGCGCTCTGACGGGGGCGGAAAAGATGGTGTCTGCAGGTAAGGGCTGGCTTACATCAATGCCTTCAGCTTGAGCCTGAGCCACCGCTGGCATCAGAATATCAATTTCTTCGCGGCCAAACTGGCCCTGTTCACCGGCATGGGGATTCAGGCCGCATAAAGCCAGACGGGGGTGCGTAATGCCGAACTGGTAGCGCAAGTCATGATCAAGGATGCGCAGGCATTTCAGAGTGTCGGCTGTGTTGAGGGCATCGGGTACATCGCGTAGAGCCAGATGAGTGGTTAGCAAGGCCACGCGTAGCTGTTCGGATGCCAGCATCATGACAAAATTGCTTTGATCCGAGGTGTTATGTTTCGAAGCGGTGGATAAGTGGTCGAGAAATTCCGTATGGCCTGGAAATTGAAAGCCGCAACGGCGCAATATCGCTTTTTCAATGGGGCCGGTGACCAAGGCGGTTGCATCGTTGGCCAGGCATGCGTTGGCTGCAGCTTCGATACAGCCAATCACGGCATTGGCCGTCTGTGCGGATGGCTTGCCTGCCGTAATGCTTGCCTGGGAGAAGGATTGGGGTGTCCAGCAACAGAGGCTTGCGGCTGTTGCCGAAGCTGCTGAAGCGCTTGTTAAATCTGTGAACTCGTGGATGGAAATAGCCGAGAAATCAGCTTTTAACTGTTCGGCGCGCTGTAACAGCCAGTGTGCCGGCGCTACAATCACACAGTGTTTAAATTGTTCCGGATGATCATGGAAAGCACGCAGGATACAGTCCGGTCCGATTCCTGCCGGTTCACCGACGGTGATAGCTATGGGCTGCATTATTGTGGTAGAGCGGTTAATTCACGGGTGATTTTCCAGCCCGATTCAAAGCGTTGCAGTTGCAATTGTTTGGTGTCGATTTGACTGAATTTGGGCGAACTATAATGCTGGGTGAATATTACCCGGGCATAGCCTTCTTCAGGATAGCTAATTTCAAGCTTCTGCACAGCGATTGTGATGTGTTTTTTGTTACTGATCTGCATGCGCCGGGAGGCTTTCCAAGCTTTGATGCTTTTAAACTGCTTGCCGGGTAGGAAGTTGTCGGCATAAGCAGAGAAATAAGCCTTTAGATCCTGCTGTTCCCATGCCTGGCGCCATTTTTCCAAAGTCTTTTTGACTTCTGTATCCAGAGCTTGAATGGGCTGCTTTGATGATTCTGTACGTGCTTGTATTGAAGGTGGAGTGATTTCGATTTGCGGACAGACTTTGTAGCTGATGGTGGCATTGGCTCTGAGGCTGGCAACCCATCGCGGCAATTGATCCTGAATCGCGACATTGCTTAAAATACTTTGTATGCGATCACGGTTGGTTTCCAGTGAATTGGGGTCAATATGACGTTTTTCGACCACACGGATAATGTGCAAGCCGAAATTAGTTTCGACAACGCCGCTGGTTTCACCTGCTTTTAGAGTGAATGCCGCTTTTTCAAAGGATGCCACCATGGCACCTTTTTTGAACCAGCCCAGATCACCACCATTGCTGGCACTAGGGCCTTGCGATGCTTCGGATGCCCGGATGCTGAAGGCTTGATCACTCACACCTTGCATTTCCTCGGCAATGGACTCGGCGCGCTGAAGGATCTTGGTGCGGGTCGCTTCATCGGCTGCGGAAGGAATTTGCAGCAAGATATGGCGGGCATGAATTTCATCATGGCTGACACCAATGTTTTCAGGTTCTTTCCAGCGTTCATTGACCGCCTTGAGAATATGAAAACCAGCAGGGGAGCGGATAGGGTCGGTTATTGCATTGAGCGCTAAATCCAGAGCTGGAGCAAAGCGCTGACTGATGCCACCTTCCATGAACCAGCCCATAATGCCTTGTTGTTGGCGATCCGGTGATTCGGAATAAAGTGCAACCAACTGGGAGAATTCTTTTCCTTCTTGCAGTTGATGGTGGATGTTACGTATTTTGTCACGCGTTTGGGTCAGTTGTTGCGGGGTTGGTTCCGATGGCAGGGTCAGGAATATTTGTGCAACCTGCACTTCGCGGCGTGCTTTCGGAATGGCCAGATATTTTCTGTAATATTCACTGATGGCTTCTTCGGAGACCTGTACTTTACTGCGAACAGCAATATTGATGACTTTACTGATGAGCAATTGGTCATGGATTTTTTCTTTAAAATCCTCGAAGTTGGCTCCCTGTTGTTCGACGACTTCTTGCAGTTGCCCGGGTGTCATGCCATTTTTAGATTCGATATCAGCAATTGCATTGTCCATTTCTTTTGATCCAACGGACAATTCCAGTTTTTTTGCTTCTTCCAATTGCAGGGTAGTAACAATCCGGGCATCGAGCGAACGGCGATCCAGTTCTTGTCGGGACGGCGGGCTGGATTCACCCGATTGACGCAGTTGCATCAGCATGTTTTGTGTGTCTTGTGCTACTTCATAACAGGTGATGATATTGTTGTTGGTGATGGCAGCAATGGAGTCAATTGTTTCTGCGCGCGCAGGCATAGCCAAGAGTAATAAGCTGATTAAAAAAACTGGGACGTGCATGAAGCCTCCAAGGGGAATGTCATAGCGTGTGTCGTGAGAAATGGCTGTTCATGTTGCAGCAGCGCTTAACATCGCTAAGTCAATCATAAGTCTTAGCGGTGTTAAGCCAGTGTTTTGCGCAGAGCTCAGAAAACAAACTGTGAAATCAGGAACCAACGCTACCCAGCCCCTTAAATTCGAGCAACAAACGGAAACCGAAATTGGATGCGGAACCTGTGCCAACCGGACTGTTTGTGCGGTATCCTTCTAAACCAAATGTCCAACAGGGGTGATTGTATTGCAATCCCACCGATGTGCGTTGGGATAATTTGAGCAGCATATCGTATTGCCAGTTGGCTGTTGCTTTCCAGCGCCTGCCGAGCCCTACTTGGCTGTTCAAACTCAACAATTGAACCTTGGTGGTGTAACGCGCATCGGTGAATTTATACGTTGCCGACAAGTGATCACCTGCGCTGGAAGTAATGACTGCAGATGTGTTGAGATCGGCCCAAAATCGTTTGGCGGTGTCGTATTGACCACTTCCGGATAGACGTAAGTTTGTCATGGGTTGCCAAATAAGTTCGCCGAGAAGATTGGAAAAAGGCCGTGTCGGAGTGGCCTGCAGGGCAGTATCAATGCTGCTTCGAATGATGTCATAGGAAACACCACCGCGCACAATCAGCACATCGCGTTTGGAATGCGTTTGTAAGTCATTGAATTGCAGTCTGTTCTCCAACAGTACACTGATGCGACTGCTGCGTTCGATGCGATCCAGGCCCGTAAAGCGGTTGCCCGAGAGTAAATTGCTCTGATTTAATAAGACCAGACTGGAATCAAATACAGGCAGCTTGGATTGATTGGGTGCGCTGATATAATCATAACGTACAATGGGTGAGATAACATGCCGCCAGCCATGTTGTGCGCCAATGCGTTCAAAATCCGAGCGCACTTCCAGGCTGGCTTCGGCGGTGGTGCGTGTGGGTTTGTTGTTAATTAACGGACTCTGCTGCA
>CAZKHV010000013.1:0-15559 GCA_964552605.1 uncultured Zetaproteobacteria bacterium
GAGTTATTTGAAACGCTTTCCATTAAATGAATTAAAAATTGATAAATCCTTTGTCGATGATGTATGTAACGATGGCGATGACAAGGTGATTGTTGCAGCCATGATTAATCTCGCTCATGGTCTCAACCTCAATGTGATTGCTGAAGGTGTTGAAGAAAAAAACCAACTGAACTGGTTGGAAAGTAACGGCTGCGATGCCATTCAGGGGTATTATTTTAGTCGCCCACTACCGACCAATGAATTTGAAACGTTCATCATCGCTTCGAACAAAATGCACAACAATCGACGCTGAAGTAAAAACGAGTGATCGTATCATGCATCTTAAAGAAGCATTGTTCTAAGTTATGCTAACCGATTATGGAGTGAACGAATGAAATCCACTGTTAAACTCTTAATCGTTGATGATGTAGCTGCCAATTTATTGGCTCTGGAACAACTGATTGAAGCCCATGACCGCCAGATCATCCGCGCCAAGTCCGGTGAAGAAGCGTTGGAAATTCTCCTCAAAGATCAAGATTTCGCTGTAATTCTTATGGATGTACAAATGCCGGGACTGGACGGTTTTGATACCGTCAATCTACTCAAAGCCAAAAGCAACTGTCAGGAAATACCCATTATATTTCTCACCGCCTTTGATCGTGAAGGTTCGATGGAAATCAATGCCTATGACCATGGTGCTGTTGATTACGTGATGAAGCCTATCCAGCCACAAATATTGAGTAGTAAAGTAAATATATTTGTAGAGCTTTATAAAAACCGCCTTGAACTCATGAAAAAAAATACGGCCTTGGAACAAGCAAACATCACATTGATCCGCGAGATCTCATTGCGTGAACGCGCTGAATCCCAACTCAGACTGGCCGATCAAGCTATTCACGATACCCATGAGAGCGTTATCATCACCGATGCCCAAGGCATCATCCAACGCACCAACCCCGCTTTTTGCACGATCTCCGGGTTCAATCATCATGAATTGAATGACATCAATATAAAAGACTTGATCTGCAATAGTTCTTCTCAAGCAGAATACGATATTATTTTTGCCACCCTGCAAGGCCATGGTGATTGGGTTGGTAAATTAAATTTTCAACATAAAAATGGTGCGACATTTTCCACATGGGTACATTTATCCGGCATTTATAATAAACAACAAACGCTCACCCATTTTTGTGCTATTTTATCTGAAATAGATGACCCTCAAAAAATAGAAATTGCCTTACGAAAAATCAAATCACGCTTGGAGCAAGCACAACATATTTTCCACCTTGGAGGCTGGGAATGGAATCTCTCTGACAGTGAAATATATTTTTCCGATGAATTGTTTCATATTTTAAATACACGACCGGGGCAAGTCTCCCCCACCATTGCAATGTGTCAGCAGTTCATTCATCCCGATGATCAGCATAAACTGGATCAAATTATTGCTTCGGCTCAAGCAGGCCAATCATCTGACTCAGTCTTGCGGCTACGTCTACCCAATGGCAACGAACGCATCATTCACCAGCAAACCGAAGCACGCTGCAATACTAAAGGCAAACTCGTGCAGCTCATCGGCACCGTACACGACATCACCGAGCACGCCAAACTCGAAGAAAAGTTCATGCAAGCACAGAAGATGGAGGCGGTAGGCGCTTTAGTCGGTGGTATCGCACATGAGTTCAACAACATCCTCGCAGGCATGAATGGACACATGTATCTGGCCAAAAGCAATGTTGAAAACAGCAAGCATGTGTACAAGCATATCAATCAATTGGAATTATTAAGCTCACGTGCAGCTGAAACAATACAACAGATGTTAACCTTTTCACGTAAAGGTGTCGTGACGATGGGGGAAACATGCTTAAACACCCTTATCAGCGAAACATTGAAATTGCATCAGTCATCGGTACCTGAAAATATTGCTCTCGACTATGCTATTTGTGATGATGTATTAACAATCAATGGTGATATCACCATGATTCAACAGCTAATCCTGAACTTGATTATCAATGCTCGCGATGCATTATCCGGTACAACAGCACCGACTATTCTGGTCGGTTTGCAGCGCATTGATACAGATGCCACCTTTTTATCCAAGCACGCAGATGCTCAACATGGCGCTTATGCAGAACTAACCGTCAGTGACAACGGCTGCGGTATTGATCCCGAGAACGCGGATAAAATATTTGAACCCTTCTTCACATCCAAGGGCAATGCCGGAACCGGACTTGGACTTTCCATGGTGTATGGAGCTGTAAAATCACATCAGGGTTTTATCCAGCTTGAAAGCCAGCTAGAAAAAGGCTCAGCTTTTCATATTTATTTGCCCTTATTGAACCCTCAGGAAATTCATCAAGCAACAACAACAGAAAAACAACTGGTCAAAGGTCATGGTGAAACTATTCTGATCGCAGATGATGAAGAAATCGTGCGTGAGACGACCCATGATACACTGGAAGTGTTAGGATATAATGTCATCACAGCCAACGTATAGCCAACGCGCTTCCCTAGGGAAGCGCTGATCAAAGGCTGATTCGTGCCTCCGCATCCAAAAGTCGTGAGCGGCAATTTATTCATACTTGCCCCACGTTGGCGTATCTACACGTCGATTTTGGAGCAGACAAAAAAAAGCACTTACGTTACCGTAAGTGCTTTTTTTATATGGTGCGCCCAGCTGGACTCGAACCAGCGGCCCACGGATTAAAAGTCCGCTACTCTACCAACTGAGCTATAGGCGCATTTGCCAGAAGATTAAACTTCGTAGCGGCGCGAAGTGTCACAATTTCAGCCTCAGTGTCAAACACTTTTCACAACTTTATTTTTTCGTTGGTAGAATTGATGACAATAACAACAAACTTAAGGCATATCATGACATCCGAATGCGATGAAAAACCCTTCTATTCCCACCACACCCTTCATCTCACACGCCCTACTTATTGAATAGCCTTGATCGTAGCCGTCATACCATCGTGCAATAAGCAGCGAATTTCATAGGTACCGGGCTTATCCAGCTTGAAGGTATATGAGGTATCCGGTTTATCGATATGATCCTTGAGCGCAATATGACCCAGACCTCCACCGACAAGTTGCTCGGTGACACGTGATTTATGTTCAAACGGATCCTTGTTGGTCAGGCGAATGGGCTGGCCGACATGCACAACCTGCTCTTCTGGACTGTATTCAATATCTTCTTCGATAATGCTTGCCGCTTCATCATGTGCGAGCCCCATCGGTAGTGCTACAAACAAAGCCGTGGCCGTCAGAATAGTTGTCATCATTGTCCGCAAAGTCATCGCAATCTCCTTTATCCATGATGCAATGCATCACTTGGAATCAGGCCACCGGTGATCTCGGGATAAAGGGAGATCCCCGGTGACCAATCCATCTGATCGGTGCAATCAATTCAATCGAATCAATCTAATCAATAAAATATGGGTTAGCGGTGCCCTACCCGATACTTGACGTTACCAAACATAATATGGAAAAACGGCTGCCCAAACATCTTGCCTTCAGCCATTTGCTCCTGCACATGTTTTTTAGTCTTCATCATCAAGGCCTTGGTTGCCATCAGTTTAGGCATCATCACCTTTTGCTTCTCCGGAGACATCTTCATCACCCTTGCCTGAGCCTTCATCATATGTTTTTTGATTGCAGGAAACGGGATATAACCGGAACGCAGCGGTGCCATCACCGGGCCATTCGGACTGGCTTTGTACGGCGGTACCATCAGATGTAACACCACGCCTTCGCCACGAAGATCGCCATCTACACCTAATTTCCAATGTTTACCGCGCACCCCTTCTGTCACCATCATGTGTACAATCTGGTTGGGATTAGTCAAACGGCCATCGACATAGACATCACCAATGCCCCAGAACGTCGCATAGGTGTACATGCTTGGCATGAGCGATGTGCCAATGCCAGTGCCGCCATGCATCATATGATCGGTCACCACACCGCCGAAGGATGGATAGCCAAAGCCGTGCGGCATGGGTCTCTTCACCACAACTTTATAGCTATGCATCTTGTCGGGTGACTCGAAGCTAGCCACAAAATTAATTTTATCTTTGGTGGTTGCGCCATCAATGGCCGTGAGATCCGTGATATTCATGTGTAAATCACCCATGCCAATCGCTCGCCAGTCGGAAAATGGTGTGGCGTGATCGACAATGGTGTATTTACCACCCATGGATTGACGCATATTGGGTGCAATGCCAATCAATGGGAATGGAGCCTGATTCCACATGGCCGGATGATCCGGCGTGCCGAATACGGCGGGATCAAGAGCGCGCGGGCCAGGCAGAACCCACTGCGTTGCACCATTGCTCTGATCTGCCCTGACAGTGACCGCGCCACCCCAACGGTCCGGTGGATTCGGATTCATAGCATGCGCATGGGTATAAGCAAACAGACCAACATGCGGCAATGGTGTTGTCGATGTTTTGGCGATAGTCGTCGGCTTCGTGCTTACTGTAGACGCATCGGATGTCGCCAGACTGCATGCGCCAAGCGATAACAATATTGCCGGTGCCAAACTCAACAGCATTCGTGGTACATATCTTTTAATGTTATAGTCCATCATAGTCTTTCCTCGCTATTATATCGTCACAACTGGAAGCCCAGTCTGCAATACAGTCGGAGGATAGAAGAAGTCTGTTACAAACTAATTTGAGATCACTGCAGAAGCTCCATTAGCACCTATAAATCAGAACGCCCCATCATTTTACAAACAAATTCATCGCCAAGCATAAAAAAAGCGACTCTTCATGAGTCGCTTTTTCATTGAAACCATCGAAATTATTTCAGATAATCAGGATTAGCCCTGTTTGCGTTCAAATGCCTGCATATAAGCCACTAATGCATCAACCCCTGCTTCCGGCATGGCATTATAAATACTTGCACGCATACCACCAACAGAACGATGCCCTTTGAGCGTAATCAATCCACTCTCAGCAGCACCTGCCAGAAAAGCGCTATCCTGATCGGAATCGGCCAGAGTAAAGGTTACATTCATCCATGAACGCGCGTTAGCCGGCACAGGATTGGCATACAAGTCGCTTTGATCGATTGCGGCATAAAGTTTATCGGCCTTGCGTTTATTGACTTCACCCATGGCTTTTAAGCCGCCCTGCTCCTTGATCCACTCGAAAACCAGGCCGGCCATATACCAGCCATACGTTGCAGGCGTGTTGTACATCGAACCATTGTCGGCATGAGTTTTAAAATTAAACATCGCAGGTGTGCTCTCACCCGCTTGACCCAGCAGATCCTCACGGATGATCACAATAGCCAAACCGGCAGGGCCGATATTTTTCTGCGCACCCGCATAAATCATGGCGAATTTAGACACATCAATCGGACGTGAAAGAATCGTAGACGACATATCCGCGATCAGCGGCACATCGCCGGTTTCCGGGATATAATCGAATTCAACACCGGCAATGGTTTCGTTCGGCGTATAATGCACATAAGCAGCATCAGGATTTAACTTCAATTCAGCTTGGCTCGGCACAGTGGTGAAACCATCCGCCGCAGTATCGGCAACGATATTCACAGTGCAGTAGCGTTTTGCCTCGGCAATCGCCTTCTTCGACCAAATACCGGTATTGATATAATCAGCACTCTTTTTATCACCCAAGAGGTTGAGTGGAACCATGGCAAATTGCGCCGATGCGCCACCCTGCAGAAACAGCACCTTATAGTTATCAGGGATTTCCATCACATCCCGTAGATCCTGTTCCGCTTTGCTCGCAATCGACATGTACTCTTTACCGCGATGGCTCATTTCCATGACCGACATGCCCGAGCCATGCCAATCCAGCATTTCCTGCTGTGCGCGCTCGATAACTGCTGTCGGCAACATTGCCGGCCCTGCACTGAAATTAAACTTTCTTGCCATGATTACCTATCCTTTTGGGGCTTTATCGGGGATAACATATATGTTTCCCTGCAGATTTCTCAAGCTGGAGAAGATAGCTGGAGAATGACGATTGCTCAATAAACGAAAACAAGAGTTCCTTCTCCTCAAACAAAAACGTGAGCCACACAGGGCTCACGCGTTGAATCAGTTTATGTAGAGAGTGTTTATTAAGACTGACACTCAGCGCGATATAAACATGGCGAAACATCACAATTTTCAATGCGGCCAAAACAATCGGTGTTACCCTCAGCAATCTGGATCGTATGAATCAATTCTACTTTACGCAGCTTTGCAGCACTTTTTATATTCAGAGCTGCAGCTTTTTCATTCAATGCTTTTTTAGTAATTTTCTTTGTACTCATGGTTGATTTCTTTCCTTGTTTTATATATTTGGCGCAAAGATTAGCGTTAGATTGCCTAAGTGCAAGAAATCAAAACGAAAGTTGCTTCGGCGAAATCAACCCTCCCCATAATCGGGACATCACAGCAGGCAAATCATGGTCATCCCCACTGCGCCAAAACTCCACAGCTACATCCTCTCTTGCCCCGCCGTACGACAATAGCTGTCGCTTTTGAAGCTGACGTTGCAGCTCGCAAGCCACAGCATCACCGCTATCAATAATTGCTATATCCTCACCAAGTATTTCCCGGATCAATGGCGCAATAAAAGGATAATGCGTACAGCCTAAAACCAGTGTATCCACCCTCTGTTGCATCAAAGGCTGCAGAAAGAGATACAGCATACTTCGAATCCGCTGGCCATCCAAATCACCTGTTTCAATCTCCTCCACCAAACCAGGACACGGCTGAATAATCAATTGAGCAGTCGCAGCAAAGCGCTGCTTAAGGCGTTGAAACTTTGCACTGCCCAACGTACCCGTAGTCGCAAGCACACCCACCACACCAGATCGACTTTGAGCCACCGCAGGCTTCACTGCCGGCTCCATGCCGATGATTGGAAAGTCGTAACACTCCCTGAGCTGATGAATGGCAACCGCGGTCGCAGTATTGCAAGCCACAACCAGCGCCTTGCAAGACTGTTCAGCAAAAAAGGCCGCCAGATCCATACAGCGTTTTTTCACCAGTTCATCCGGTTTGCAGCCATACGGCATAAATGCGGAGTCTGCTACATAAAGCAACGATTCCTGCGGCAAGCGCGCATGAATATGCGTCAAGACAGATAGCCCCCCCACCCCGGAATCAAACACTCCAATAGCTTGCTCTTTTAACACCACATTCTCTCCATCCCACCGCCGCCGCGCATGATATCAAAGCAAGCCAGAAGAACGAAGTCAAACACGCGCCCGGAAAGGCCAGACAGCGTGCCATACAGCGCTACTTGAAGCCGCACCTGCTTTGGGCAGAGTAGCCCACCATGAATAAACCTGACGATCCACATACTTGGTTAAGCGAACACGGTGATTATCTCTATCGTTTTGCCATGTCCCGATTGCATAATGAAGAACTAGCTGCTGACATGCTGCAGGAAACCTTATTGGCCGGCTGGAAGGGCTTTGATCGTTTTGCCGGACAATCTTCCATTCGCACCTGGCTGGTCGGCATCTTAAAACACAAAATCATCGATCATATCCGGCGTGAAATCCGTAACCGCAATCTCACCGAAGCTGTCGAGAACGATCCAACCTCGGCCTATTTCAATTCCAATGGTAGTTGGAGTGAAGCACCCAATGCATGGAAAGAAAATCCGGAAGATTTATTCAGTAGCGAACAATTCAGCCACACTTTAGAATCGTGCATCAGCAAACTACCCGAAAAACAGCAAATAGTTTTTCGTATGCGCGACATTATCGGAGAAGATACTCAAACCGTATGTAAGTGCTGCGACATCACATCGACACATTTGCACGTTCTGCTGCATAGAGCCAGGCATGCATTGCGTAAATGTTTGAATATCCATTGGTTTGGACGAGGTTCTTCATCATGAAACAAGCCTGCAACGAAATCAGTCGCTTAGCATCCGACAGCCTTGATCGCCCGCTAACGCTGGCGGAACGATTAAAGTTCAAGCTGCATTTGTCCATGTGCAGCCATTGCCGGGATTACGACCATAACATGCGGTTCATTCACAAAATAACCGCCTTGATCCGAGAAACCAAGTTTGGGCAAGTGCGTTTACCCGACAAACAACGCCAACGCTTGCACGCTAAACTCGATCACTCGATGGATAGCTCAACAGATTAACAAGTAAGCCCGGCCTCCTTATGCATAAGGAGGCCGGGCTCACAATCTAACCGTCTATCATCGGTGGCAATACGCTCCAAACATGAAAACCCTTGCTCGCAGCATTCACCTGATGGTATTCCTTATCCTGCTTACTGACCTTACGGTCCGAATGAAAATAAACCCGACCATTCGTGGCGAAGTCCGGAGCCCCATCCCGGGCCTTATCCGAAGTTAAGCGAATCAAATTACGACCATCACGCCCCACCATCCATACATCCCAATTGCCCTTATTACTATGACGCATATCAGCCTGCGCACGATTGGACGTGAAAACCACCCACTGACCATCCGGACTCCAGGATGGCTGCACATCAATACTGCGACCTTCCGTTAATTCCACCAGATCGGTGCCATCTACATTCATAATAAACAAATGCCAACTGCGTCCAGCCTGCATCGAAAACACCACATGTTTAGCATCCGGTGAAAGCGATGGATTTGCACCCGCAGCCAGAACACTCTCAACACCATCCTTATTGATTCGGATGATATGAGACTTCTGACCATCGAACTGCCAGTTTTCAAAACCCCGCTTAAATTTCTTATGTCCCGCCTTAGGCCGAGGTGCATTGCGTGCCAGACGCTGCAAACGCACGGCAATAATGCTGCCATCATCAAGCGCAACAGGATTTCTCAGCGCGCCTTCCAAACGACCATGCAAACGCCGAATCACGCCACCATCCACCGGTTTCTGCCAAAGCCCCAGACTATCGGCACGATGCGATAAAAACGTCACATCATCATTACTGTGCCAGACAATTGAATCCAAAGCTTGCGGATCACCATCACTGACAACATTGATCGGATCACCATTCTCAACCAAACGCCGGGTAACAACCGCCTGACGCTTATGACTGGTCACCACCAAAAAATATTTACCATCGGGTGAAACCTTGGGATACATTTCGTTCTGCCGTTCCTCCAGCGTAACCAGTACAGCGTCATCCGTTTCCACTCCGACCTTACTATGCTGGCCTGAAACACCCTCCAACCAGTTACTTAAGTTTCCTGCCTGAGCTACTGGCGCAAACACCATAAACATCATGATAAAAGCTATAATTCGATTCAATGATTTACTCCTGTTTTTTGTTGCATCTTGCCCACTGCTATAGCAATGATTCCAAGGCTAGCGTCAGCATGATCATGGACAAGGGGGAACAAATACTCCTTTCGCATTGGTTAAAACGATATGAACGCATTGCATATACTGCAATAAATCAACTGGCCACTAGAGCGTTAGCTGCCAGATATTCCACTGAGAACTCGTTTTGGCTTGCGGCTTTTTCAAACTACGATTGGAATGAAAGATAACATGGTGATCATCCAACCATGTAGGACCGCCATCCACTGCAGCTTTAGCATTGGTCAAACGCTTTATTTGGTAATTTTTCAAATCCATCATATAAATCGATGTTTTGGTCACCGCTCCAGCATAGGCACGATTGGAAACGAACAACAGCTTGCTACCGTCCGGGCTAAACTGCGGTTCAAAATCACCAAATGGAGAATCAGTCAATTGCACCAATTCTTCACCATCAACCGTCTGCATCCACAAATCATAATTGCCTCCTGTTTCGCGTACAAAGACAATATGACGGCCATCCGGTGAAAGAGTCCCATCAAACGCATTTGGAATCATATTTAATTGCGAAGTGGCCCGATTAAACACATACAATACCGGTGCAGAGAAATCGTTCTTATTGCCCGATTCTGTTGATTTGTAACTCAGTTTATGACGAAAATTATCTGAATCATACGTACGCCATAATTGTCCTATCAATTCGCTATTGGTTTGGGTGGTAAATTCACCCAACATCATATTACGACGTAATTTCTGCAAACTACTATCATAACACCAGACCTTACCATCCGATGATGCATTCAAATGATGAGGTGGAATATTGCCACTAAAGTTACCGTTATGACCAATGGCAACATGGCTCTCGCCACTACCCATCCACATCCAGGCAGCAATCGGGCCGGAACGATTACTGACATAACCAACCGAACCATCCTTCACTGCTACACCAAAACGAATAGCTTCACGTACAATCATTGTTTTTATACTGCGAGAAGCAGACTCCGGTGAATGTTTTGACACCCGTTCAACGCGAAACTCATCGCCATCAACCGTATTCAAGACCATAAAATCACCGGCTATCGATGGGTAAAGACCATCCACACCTTTTTTCACCACCAATGGCGAAACCGGATACAAAGCTTGCGCCACGGCTTGATGACCCGAACTCGAAGCCAAAGCGGATTGTGCTGGCAGCACCATAGCCAGCAAAGCCAGCCCCAATAGTTTCACATGCATGATTCGTCTCCTTTTCATTTTATGTCGCGACATGATACACAGAATACATCACCTGTTTGTGATATATATCACATCAATCATAGCACTCACCACAGTCACCCATCTACCAATGATGTTATTCAGCATGCGCATGGTTAGTATTGCGCCATGCCTAAACACTCCAGTCCATTCATCCATACGCACGAACAACTTCTAGCAGCCTGCAGCACCATGGCCTCATGTCAGGTGCTCTGTGTCGACACCGAATTTCATCGCGAATCCACCTATTATGCCGAATTTGCCCTGATGCAAATCTATGGTAACGGTCAATGCTGGATCATCGACCCCATCGCTATCAGCGATCTGTCGCCATTATGGCACATCATGTGCAGCCCCGATATCCTGAAAGTCTTTCATGCCGGTCGTCAGGATATTGAAATTTTCGTCAAGGAATCCGGTCATCTGCCCACGCCTTTATTCGACACTCAAATTGCTGCTGCCCTGCTCGGTTATGGCCAACAGGTCGGTTTTGGCAATCTGGTGCAACGTATTACCAAAAAAACGCTGGCTAAAGGTGAATCCTTCACCGATTGGAAAGCGCGTCCACTGACCGACAAACAACTGGAATATGCAGCCGATGATGTGATCTGGTTAATGCCGGTTTATCAACACTTGCAACAACGGCTGGAAGCCACCGGCCGCACCGCTTGGCTACAGGAAGAGCAACATGTACTCACCAACCCAGCCACCTATGCCTACGATGAGGCAAACGTTTTCTGGCGTGTGAAAGGCGTGAACAGGTTGAAGGGTCGCAATCTAGCCACCTTGCGTGCACTCGCCGCATGGCGTGAACGCAATGCATCCAAGAGAGATATTCCCCGCCGCCGCCTGATTTCCGATGAAGCGCTGCTGGAAATCGCTCGTCGCGACACATTGAATGTTGATACCATGACCCGCATGCGTGGTATCAATGCCGGTTTCATCAAGCGCTTTGGTGAAGAAATCATCCAGGTATGGCAACAGGGCATGGACTGCGATGAAAACGACTGGCCCCAACATAAAGCACGTCGTCACAATCACCCCGGCACCGACCTCCGGCTCGAATTGCTCGACACACTGGTTCGCTTAAAAGCCGAAGATGGTGAAATCGCTTCATCTATTTTATCCAGCAAATCAGATCTGGCCGAACTGGCCTCTTGGGGCTACCGCTGCAAAGGAGAACCACCGGAGTTAGCATGTTTACAAGGCTGGCGCTATGAACTGGTTGGCCATGATTTGTTACAATTATTGCGCGGAGAAATCTGTCTACATTTGAACCCGCAGACTGGCCTGCCCGTCATCACTGCATTTCATCTGACCAGCTCATCATGAACGTCTGTTTTTCCATTGATGCCCTCTCACCATCGGCTGCTCAAGCCTGGCGTTTGCAAGCAGATCAAAGTTGGCGCAGATGCATCTATGCTGAAGCCTTACAAAAAAACGATGCCCGAATCCAAGATAAAAAAGCCATTGAACCGTGGCTCAACCTCAAATTTAAAAAAGATAAACAGCTCATTTTAAGCCCTCAAAAAAAGGCCGGACGTTTTGATTTCCTCATGCGCGGCATTTATGCCCATGCCGTATTACACCGCCTATCATCCCCGCCCCTGCCCGATAAAACTCAAATGCTGGATTGCTATGCCCAACTGACTGTTGGCACACCATGGTTGGTCTATCTAAATATTGCCGGTCAATTTAAGGCTCTCGACACCAATCAGGTCTCGATTATAAATAATCTGGATATCGCTGTGCGCGGTGAAATCGCTTCCAGCGGTGATTATATTGGTGAACAAGCTGCCGCCAACGCACAAATGATGCAGGACAACTACCGTCAATTTTTATCTGGCTGGCTGGATCATTTACAATCATCCAATATGCATATCTTTATTCCAGACTTGGAAAAGCTAAAAGACGATGAGGATACCATTGCAGCCATCCAACACTGGCAACACGAACAAAGCTGAAAGCATCACCCTAAACAATGCGCCCGGTCACAGCAGCTATTCCATCGTATTCATCAACGCCATACGCTCATCAGCCCATGTCAGCGATTCGGCATAAAGTGAAGCCATTTGTTCATCATCGATACCAACACTGCGCAACAGTTCAGCCAATGCCGTCCACTCCGCTTTTTCAAGCGAACGAATCAGTTTTAATTTCTTGGCTGCAACACTGTCTTCATTTAGCAAACCCTCACGTACCAGCTCAGGCAGGGATATTAGCGACGTGGCATGCTCCATATCCTGATCAAGCAAGGCATCCAACACTGAAAACATACCCAGTATGAAATAATCGTTCGATTGCTGCTCTTCATGCAATGTCTTGGATAACAGCTCCAGAAAACGCCCCCGCATAAAGGACAGAGCCAGCAAGGCATCCGGTTTATCTCTGGATAAACTAGCCATCGATAACATTGCCACCCAAATGCGAATATTATCCAGCCCCATTAAATTCAGCGCATGACCAATCGAATCAATCTGCGTCCTCAAGCCCACGGCAGCCGAATTGATATAACACAGTAATTTGTAAGATAACGCCAAATCATGCGCAATATCACTTTCAAGCTCCTTCGGACTTTCCGCCTCCATCGTACGACTCAACAATTGCAACAACTGTGTTTTATTGGAATCCAAAGCATGGTGATCAACCATCAAAGCCGGCTGGCTAAAGAAATAGCCCTGATAATAATCAAACCCCAGCTCTCGGCATAACTCATACTGTGCATAGGTTTCAACTTTCTCTGCCAGCAATTTGACCGGTTTCTTTCGCAGCTCCTGAACCAGCGCTGCGAGTTCGCCTTCGTAATCCAGAATATCCACTTTCACGATATCGCTATACGGTAATAATTTAATATGTTGAGAATTAACACTGATAAAGTCATCCAGTGCAATCGTAAAACCTTGGTCTTTCCAATATTGCATCGCAGCAATCACATCTTCATCGGCAGGAACATCTTCCAATACTTCCAACACAGTTCTATCAGCCGCTAACAGCTCTGGAAAATCGCTCATCAAAAACTGTTTGGAAAGGTTTACAAAAATAAGACTGCCATCTGTAACAGTATCCATGCCGAACTGATTGAGCGTGTTACTCAAAACAGTTGCTGTTTTGGCATCAGCGCTCACACCGGCCATATCTCCGCGATAAAGTAACTCATAAGCAAACGTCTTTTTCTGTGCATCAAAAATAGGTTGGCGCGCTAACATAATTTTTTTCACAGCATATCCTGAATTTCAAACATTATTTTTTTCATTCCCGCACATAGAAATGTACACTCATGATGCAATATGGTTTTACAAGCCCCGCTACAGTCCGACTCACATTCTCCTCTCACAATGACGCTGCCAGACATTCAACATTGCAGTGAACAGCCTCCTGCCCGAGTCTGCCGCTCATGATAACACCATTGCATATTGTACTCTTTGAACCTGAGATTCCACCCAACACCGGTAACATCGCCCGCCTTTGCGCCTGCACAGGCTGTCAATTGCACCTTATTCATCCTTTAGGTTTTGAAATCACCGACAAACAACTCCGGCGTGCTGGGCTCGATTACTGGCAATATATGGATGTGCAAGAACATCAAAACTGGCACGACGCACGCAGCTCAATCGGCACTGAGCGTAATTGGTACGGCCTGAGTTCCAAGGTTGAAACAAGCTACTGGGATGCGAGTTTTTGTGCCGGTGATGTGCTGGTGTTCGGTCCTGAAACACGCGGCTTAAATGTCGAAGTCTTAAACGATTTACAGGCATTAACCATCCCCATGCGTAAGGATGCACCAGTACGTTCTTTAAACCTTTCTTCAGCCTGCTCCATTGTCACATTTGAAGCACTAAGGCAACTGCAAATGCAGTTATAATTCACGTTATCCACCGCAAGTCATATGGCATCAAGCATTTCTAACAAGCGCTAAACTGGCTTCATTCTACTTTAGAAATGGAACATTAAATAGCTAATATAAAAAGACTTTTTATGCTGCATAAAATTTAGGCAATAAGTCTACAGTATGTCGTCAAGCGCACTAACGCTAAAAAAAGAAGGTTTTATCCACCAAGTTATCCACAGCTTCTGTGGATAGGCCAATTAGCCCTTTAATTGCAAGCTCTTGAGCCAAGTCAAGCCCTTTCAACAGCACTATTTCAACACCAGCAATCAGCCCAGCAGAAACATTGCGGAGCATGATTGCAACAGCCCCCTACAAGCGCCGGTGCTGCAAAGCCGGTAGCGACTGACGCAGATGTTTCAAATGCGTTTTGGATAAATCTGCAACCACGATTCCCTCGCCTCTAGCAAGCTCGGCAAGCACCTCACCCCATGGATCAATAATCATGCTATGGCCCCAAGTTTGTCGGCCATCGGGGTGTATTCCAGACTGAGCTGAAGCCAATACATAACATTGATTTTCAATCGCTCTGGCCTGCAATAGAGGCAGCCAATGTGCTCGACCCGTGGTTGCAGTAAATGCCGCCACATTGCATAAAACATCGCAGCCTTCATCGGCATAGATACGATACAATTCTGGAAACCGAAGATCGTAACACACACTCAAGCCGACTTTTAAATCACCGATTGCAACACTTACGGGTGCATCCCCTGCCTTCATCAAGGCCGACTCGTGATACGATTCCCCCTGATAATCCATATCAAACAAATGAATCTTATCGTACACCGCCAGTAACGACCCCGTCGCATCAAAGGCGGGGCAAGCATTGCGTAGAGACCGACCACTGCCTCCATCAGCTGCCGTATTGAGTAATAAGGTGCCGCCCACAATAGCCATCTGGTGATTTGCAGCCTGCTTGGCAAGAAAGTCCAGCGTTGATGAGTCGGACTGAAGCTCAGCCATCGCCCGTTTTTCAGCCTCCGATCCTCCCATAAACACAAAAGTTTCCGGCAATACGGCCAACTCGGCTCCTTGCTGCGCAGCCGAAGCCAGCAATCGAGCCACAGTGGCAAGGTTGGCATCCCGATCGAGGCCGGAACACATTTGCAGACAAGCTACCCGCATATATCCGTTACCTGACCGATATACTATGCAAAACGCCCGACCGCTTTGATCACGCCGAGATTGGCATCAT
>CAZKHV010000014.1:0-14836 GCA_964552605.1 uncultured Zetaproteobacteria bacterium
CCTGCGACCTACGGCTTGTAAGGCCGTTGCTCTCCCAGCTGAGCTAAGCGCCCGAGAAACAAGGGTTTATTAATCAAGCCCTTGTTTAAGAAGACGAGTTTCCCCGCCTTTAAAACTTGTTTTACTTAACAGCGTCTTTCAGAGCTTTGCCTGGCTTGAACTTCGGTGCTTTTGATGCTGCTACCTGAATAGCTTCACCAGTGCGTGGGTTGCGCGCTGTACGTGCTGCGCGATCTGCTACTGAAAATGTACCAAAACCAACCAAACTTACTGAATCGCCAGAAGCCAGAGTGGTAGTGATTCCGCCGAGCACGGCTTCAACTGCATCGCTTGCTGCTGTTTTACTTAAACCGGCTGTTTCTGCTACACAATTAATCAATTCTGCTTTATTCATTTAATTCCTCCCGCCACGTTCAATGGGGCGCGAACTATACGCAAAGACCCCTATATCCTGTCAACTTATTTTTTTTATGTTGTTAAAATTTAATGTGCGACCGATGATTTGTCATCCATCTTGTCCGATAATTTACTGTCCAAATTATCGTCCAAATGGATGCCTGCAACGACCCCCGGCACAAAACTTGCGGCGATACTTATACCGCTGGGCAAGCGAGTCAAGGCATGGTCTAACACCTCATCCATGTTTTTTACGACATGCACTTCAAGACCTTCCAGGACATCGCTCTGGATGTCTTTCAAATCCTTCGCATTTTCCTCTGGAATGATGGCTTCCGTCAGGCCGCCGCGATGCGCTGCCAATAGTTTTTCTTTCAAGCCACCAATGGGTAATGCCTTGCCTCGCAAGGTGATTTCACCGGTCATGCAGACATGTTTTTTGATCGGGATGCCTGTTAGAGCAGAAACAATGGAGGTCGCCATGCCTAGCCCTGCCGAGGGGCCATCTTTGGGGATGCCACCTTCGGGCACATGCACATGAATATCGACATGCTGGTGGAAGTCTGGTTTAAGCCCTAATTGAGCTGCACGCGAACGCACATAGGTCAGAGCTGCCTGGATGGACTCCTGCATCACATCACCCAATTGACCGGTTACGGTGAGCTTGCCTTTGCCGGGCATGAGCGCGGTTTCAATCTGCAACAGCTCACCACCGACTTCAGTCCATGCAAGCCCTGTGACGACACCGATTTGATCTTCTTCTTCCGCTAAGCCAAAACGATATTTGCGCACGCCGAGATAGGTTTCAATATCGCTGGCTCCGAGTTGCATGGAGGCGTTTTCTTCGACCTGCACAATGTGACGTGCCACCTTGCGACATAACTTGGCGATCGTGCGTGATAAACCACGCACACCCGCTTCGCGGGTATAATAACGGATGATTTCAGTTAAGGCGCTATCATCGAGCGTCAGCTGCTCTTCTTTCAGGCCATGGTTGCGGCGCTGTTTGTTGATCAGATAGCGGCGTGCAATTTCCAGTTTTTCATGTTCGGTATAACCTGAAATGCGAATAATTTCCATGCGGTCGAGCAATGGGCCTGGAATATTTAAACTATTGGCCGTGGTGATGAACATGACTTCGGAGAGATCGTAATCGACTTCCATATAATGATCGGCAAAGGTGTGATTTTGCTCCGGGTCCAATACCTCTAACAGTGCTGAAGATGGGTCACCGCGAAAGTCGGAACCCAGCTTATCAATTTCATCGAACAGAAACAGCGGGTTTTTGGTGCCTGCCTTTTTCATCGATTGAATGACTTTACCCGGCATCGAGCCAATATATGTGCGGCGATGGCCGCGAATTTCAGCTTCATCGCGCACGCCGCCCAAGCTCATGCGTACATACTGGCGCTTGGTGGCTCGGGCAATCGATTTGGCCAGCGATGTTTTCCCCACACCCGGAGGGCCAACAAAACACAGGATCGGACCTTTCATTTTGCGTACCAGCTTGAGTACGGCCAGGTGTTCCAGTACACGCTCTTTTACCTTCTCCAGACCATAATGATCTTCATCGAGAACCTGTTCAGCAGCGCTGATGTTTTTGCTTACACGGGAACGTTTTTTCCACGGAATATCAATCAACCAGTCGAGATAATTGCGTACGACAGTGGCTTCGGAACTCATCGGAGGCATCATTTTCAAACGCTTGAATTCGGCTTCGGCCTTTTCTTTGGCTTCCGCGCTTAGACCCAGATTTTGAATTTTGCCTTCCAGCTCCTGCAGGTCATTCTCACCATCTTCATCGCCCAGCTCTTTTTGAATGGCTTTCATTTGCTCGGATAAATAATAATCGCGCTGGGACTTCTCCATTTGACGTTTTACACGGCTGCGAATGCGTTTATCAACTTGCATCAGCTCCATTTCATCTTCCATGTGAGCATACAAACGTTCGAGTCGTGCAATTACGCTGGGCATTTCAAGCAGTTCCTGCTTGTCTTCAACTTTTAAATTCAAGTGTGCCGCGATGGTGTCGGCCAGTTTATCCGGCTCATCAACAGCCGATACGGAAACCATGACTTCCGGCGGTAGCTTTTTGTTTAATTTAACATAGGACTCAAACTTTTGGATGAGCGAGCGCGCCACATTATCCTGTTCGCGTTCATTTTCAGCAGTTTCGGGCATCAGTGAATAATGGCCACAGAGATAGTCTTCATCGGCCATTAAGCTGTCGACCAGCAAACGTGAGCCACCCTCAACAAGCACTTTTATGGTGCCATCCGGCAGTTTTAACAATTGCAGGATATTACCCATGGTGCCGATGTTGTAGAGATCATCGGCAGTCGGATCATCGTGTGAAGCATCTTTTTGAGCCAGCAACAGGATCTTTTTATTCGAAGCCATCACTTCTTCGAGTGCCTTGACTGATTTCTCGCGACCGACAAACAGTGGCACAATCATGTGTGGGAAAACTACGATATCACGCAAGGGTAAGACGGGCAGTACACCCTCTTGATCGGTGTCGATGTTATCTGCGTCGTCTTTATTCCATTCAGCCATGCTTACTCCTCATCATGCAAACTACCCTTGTAAGGTGTTTATCTTGTAAATCCAGCAGAACGCCAGCGCGTGGCCGATTGATTGCTAAAGTTTGTTGCTTTCAAATGGCAAACGAGAGATTTGCCTGATGTCCGGTGTTGATCAGGAGGCTGCTTTCACCACGCTGTCTTCCGCATCACCTTTTAAGACCAGCAATGGTGTGCCTTTATCTTCAACGGCATCGCGATTAACCACACACTTCTCGACACCAGTCATGGTTGGGATGTCGTACATGACATCCAGCATCACCGATTCCATGATGGCGCGCAAGCCACGCGCACCTGTTTTGCGTTTGATGGCTTTTTCAGCAATGGCTTCCAAAGCACCATCGGTAAAGGATAATTCAACATTATCATAGTCCATCAAGGCTTGATATTGTTTGGTTAAAGCGTTTCTCGGTTCGGTTAAAATACGCAGTAACGCATCTTTATCGAGCAGGCTCAAGGTGGCTACAGCAGGCAAACGGCCAACCAATTCAGGAATGAGGCCGAATTTAATCAGGTCTTCCGGTTCGACCTGGCTTAAAATTTCCCCGATATCTTTTTCATCATCCGTTGATACTTCCGCACCAAAACCAATGGAGCGCGCTTTGCCCTTGGCTTCAATGAGTTTTTCCAGGCCTGCGAAGGCACCACCGAGTACAAACAGAATATTGGTGGTGTCGACCTGCGTGAATTCCTGTTGCGGGTGTTTGCGGCCACCCTGTGGGGGCACTGCTGCAACCGTACCTTCAATCAGCTTCAAGAGGGCTTGCTGCACACCTTCGCCGGACACATCGCGGGTGATCGATGGGCCTTCCGATTTGCGTGACAGTTTATCGATTTCATCAATATAAATGATACCGCGTTGCGCTTTTTCAATATCGCCATCTGCAGCCTGCAACAGCTTTAGGATAATGTTTTCAACATCTTCACCGACATAGCCTGCTTCGGTTAAGGTGGTCGCATCAGCCATGACGAAGGGTACGTCAAACACGCGCGCCAAGCTTTGAGCCAACAGTGTTTTACCGCAACCTGTAGGGCCTAGCAGCAAGACATTTGATTTGGAAATTTCGACATCGTTTTTTTCATTGTGATCAATGCGTTTGTAATGATTGTATACGGCGACCGATAGCAGGCGTTTGGAGCTTTCCTGGCCAATGACATACTCATCAAGAAAAGCTTTGATTTCGGCAGGGCGAGGCAGGCCTGCTGCTTCTTTTGCTTCGGATTGATCGGTGCTGGATAATTCTTCAACGATGATTTCATTGCACAGCTCTATGCATTCGTCACAGATAAACACCGTAGGGCCTGCAATAAGTTTTTTGACATCGTGCTGCGATTTACCGCAGAACGAGCAAAATAAAGTATTGTCGCCGCTACTACTCTGTGTCGTCATCGGAACCTCCGCTTGTGCTGATTTCCGCACGGGAAGTCAGCACATCATCAACCAAACCGTAATCCTTTGCCTCTTGTGCGGTCAAGAAATAATCCCGCTCCACATCATGACATAGTTTATCTAGGGGTTGACCAGTATGCTCGGCCATCATTTCATTCAGGCGTTGTTTCAAACTCAGAATCTCGCGTGCATGAATTTCAATGTCGGTGGCCTGACCTTGAAAACCACCCAAGGGTTGATGAATCATAATACGTGAGTTGGGTAGTGAAAAACGTTTGCCTTTGGCGCCGGCCGCCAATAAATGCGCGCCCATACTGGCGGCCTGGCCGACACACAGGGTCGACACATCACAGCGGATATATTGCATGGTGTCGTAAATCGCCAAGCCTGCAGTAACCAAACCACCCGGGCTATTGATGTAGAGAAAAATATCTTTTTCAGGCCCTTCGGATTCCAAAAACAACAATTGAGCAATGATCAGATTGGAAAGGTGATCATCCACCGGGCCATTTAAAAAGATAATCCGCTCTTTCAGCAAGCGGGAAAAGATATCGTAGGAGCGCTCTCCCCGTGCAGTATGCTCAACAACAACTGGAACTAGACTCATGTATTCTCCTGTTTATCCATCATCGCTTCAATAACGCTGTATGCGTTTGCTGAAGTTACGCAAAAATCGTACCAGAATTGAATCGAATCCGGTTGTTTATTGTGCCTGTGTCGCCTGCCAGTCGGATAGTGATTGGCTGACTGCTTTGGTTTTGGCCTGCTCAACAATATAAGCGATGCATTTGCGCTCCAATAGATTGTCTTTCATGGAAGCGATTTGATCCTGCTGGCTGTGCATCCAAGTCTTGAACTGATCACGCTGCTCTTCCGGATATTGCTGGGATTGGCGGTCAATTTCACTGTCCAGTTCGGCATCTTCGACATTCAAGTCCGATAATTCACGCACCTTTTGCAATAAAATGGATAGTTCCAGGCCACGTTCGGAGCGTGTGCGCACTTCCAACTTGAAGGCTTCATCATTGAGCATGTCATCCGGTGCGGGCATGCCTTGTTGCTGCATGTTGTTGAGTACCCGTTTGGTGGTTTCCTGAATGTCCTGTGCGAGCAAGGGTTCTGGCAGCTCCATCGCATTGGCTGCAATCAAGGCATCGAGAGCCGCTTCACGTGTGGCTGTGAACGAGGCTTGTTCAGCTTCTTCATTCAATCGCGTCTGAGCATCGGCATTCAGAGCTGCAGCATCATCAAAACCAACCATGCCGGCCAGTTCATCTTCATCGTTGGCAGTGATGGGTTTACCGACGGATTTGATTGTGGTCGCAAAAACGGCATCTTTGCCGGCCAAATGCGCCGCTTGATAATCAGTTGGGAAGCTGACTTCCACCGTCGCATCTTCGCCCGCTTTTTTACCGATCAATTGCTCTTCAAAACCGGGAATGAAACGGCCTTCACCGAGCACCAACGGTACATCTTCGCCTTTGCCGCCTTCAAATTCTTCGCCATCAATGCTGCCTACAAAATCAATATGCAGCTGGTCGCCATTCTCTGCTGCACGTTCGGCTTCAATCTCAAATTTCACCTGTGACTTCATCAAGCGTTCAATCACTTGTTTGATGTCATTTTCGTCAACCGTTACCGTGGTTTCATCGAATTTCAACGCGCTCAGATCTGCCAGTTCCACTTCCGGCCATACCGCCACCTTCATGGTGAACTCAAAACCTTCAGTTGGCTGTACCGCAGGGATGTCGATCATGGGCTGTGTGGCTGGATTCAAGCCGGAAGATTCAATGGAAGCGACATAATGGGTTTGAATCAATTCAGACACGGTATCGTCATGCAGCTTGGGGCCGAATTGCTTTTTGATCACATTCACAGGTGTTTTGCCCGGACGGAAACCCGGTAGCTTGGCTTGCAAGGTTAATTTTTTCATTTGATCGGCATAGATACGGTCATATTCACCTTGTGCTACGGTGACACGTACTTCGTATTCATGCGTTGCAAGTTCTTTCACATCTGTCTTAATCATCGAATTCTCCATTCAAGTAAGCATTCAGTAACATTAAAAACAGGATGCCCTGAAAACAGAACACCCTGTCATTGTATATGGTACGAGAGGGGGGACTCGAACCCCCACACCATAGGTACTGGTACCTAAAACCAGCGCGTCTACCAATTCCGCCACCCTCGCATATGGTTAAACAATGTTTTGAAGTGAGTCCGAGCAAACCTTTAAGCCATGCTTGAAGCAACAAAGCAGTAAGTTAAAAAAACATACCCCTATTCAAAACGGCTGCGAATCATGCCATCGGCCAAAGCGAAATCAAGATTTCACATTGTATGAGCTTTAAAACAACGCAAATAGCTGCGAAAGTCGTGTCATGATGGTTTGATTGGGGGGACTAAAAGTCCTTAATAATTGTTAATGTACTCTTTCAGACGTGAGATCATGGCTTCTTTTTCATCCAGCAGTAGAGCAACCATATCCCGGATGGAAACAACACCGACAAAGTGTTCACCATCAAAGACAATCAAATGCCGACAATGGTTTTCTTTCATTAAAGCAAGACAGTGCTCCACGTCGGCATCGGGTTTGACTTTGACCAGAGACTCATCGGTGACACTGCCAACATTGATTTGAGCAGGGTCGAGGTCTTTGCCGATGACGTGTATCATCAAATCACGTTCGGTGAATATGCCTTTTACACCGTAAGCTCCGGTGATCACAATGGAGCCGATATAGCGTTCGTTCATGTGCTTGATGGCATCGAGTACCGAGGAGCTTTCATCAATACTGGCTACATTGTGTTGGATTTGAGAGGTAATCATCATATCAAAACTCCTGTGTGCAGTCTTTTAACTTATAAATCCGTTGTAGCAACGATGATAGACTTCCAAATGGTCAAATACAATCAAATGGCTGTTAAATAGACGGGAAATAGGCGTTGAAATGAAGGGGAGGAGGGCGGGGGTCATGCCATGCAGCAAGCTGTAGGGCGATTGAATCTCTGCCGCAAGTGGCAAGCTAGCCTAAAATTTGCGGAATTGACCGACGACTTCGCCGTAAATATCGAGTGATGTTTCCGGATAAATATCGGGGTAGTCTTCATTGGCAGGTTCTAAAAATGGGCCTTTTGAAGCGCTGCGCAGATATTTGATGGTGAAATCGCCATCAACAATAGCCACAACAATCTTACCGATATTGGGGTTGATGTTGCGCTCCACAATCAGGAAATCGCCCGCATGAATGCCTGCATTAATCATGGAATCTCCGCGCACTTCTACCAGCACAGTGCTCGATGGGTTTTCAACCAGATAATCATCGATGGTGATTGCATCGCCCAGCACTTCGGTGACAGGGCTGGCAAAACCGGCCGGTGCAACACCCACATGTGGACGCGCAAAAAACATATTGGCCGGAGATAAACGCCCGCCCGGAGCCTTGCTGATGTAGCCGGCAAAAATCATACGGTCGATAAATTTTACCGCACCTTGCTTGCTGACACCCACCAGTGCTGCGATCTCCGCATAGGATGGAATCAGCCGGTGCAGGGCATAATAGTCTTGTAATCGTCCGAGATAGAAGGGATCTTTATTTACCATGCACGCAGTATGGTGTACGAGCGTACACTAAGCAAGCGTTTGCGATGATGATTATACTTGAATAAAGGCCGTAATGCTGTCGCGGATTTGATCCCTGACACGTGAAAACTCAGTCATGATTTCTTCTTCATTGCCAGTCGCTTTAGCCGGGTCATCAAAAGGCCAATGCTGTTTTTTACAGCGAACAGGAACCGTTGGGCAGCTCGCATCTGCATTGCCACACACTGTTACCAGAAGATCGAGTGAGTCGAGTATTGCTGGATTAAGTTGTTCGGATTGTTGGCTGCTAATATCCACACCGGCCTCTTGCATCACAGCAATAGCGCGTGGGTTCTTGCCATGCGCGACGATGCCGGCGGAATAGACATCGAAACGGTCGCCCCCCAGATGTTTCAGCCAGCCCTCGGCCATCTGCGAACGGCAGGCATTGCCTGTGCATAAAAATAAAATTTTCTGTTTCAAGGTGTTATTCCCCTTTCATACCATGGTTTGCTGCGGTTTATGATAGCAACGACTGTTAACATAACGGGCACTTCAACCAATACGCCAACCACGGTTGCCAGTGCTGCGCCTGATTCAAAGCCAAACAGTGCAATGTCCGTCGCCACGGCCAGTTCAAAAAAGTTGGAAGCCCCGATCAGCGCCGATGGAGCAGCCACGCAGTGGGCTACTTTTAGCTTTCTGTTTAGCCAGTAAGCCAGCATCGCATTAAAATAGACCTGAATGACAATCGGAATCGACAGTAACAAAATCACCAACGGCTGGGCAAGTATCTGTTCGCCCTGAAAACCAAACAGCAGCATAAGCGTGAGCAGCAGTGCGGCCATCGATATGGGATCCATCACATGCAATACGGCATCCAGCTTATCTATTGCAAGCAACAGTTTTCGGCCAGCATAAGCCAATAGCACGGGAATCACGATATACAGCAGAACCGATAACAACAGGGTGTCCCATGGCACGATGATGGATGCGACTCCCAGCAGTAGGCCAACAATGGGAGCAAAAGCAACGATCATAATTACATCATTCAATGCGACTTGGGAAAGTGTGAATTGTGGGTGTCCATTGGCCAGGTTCGACCACACAAATACCATTGCAGTACACGGTGCTGCGGCCAGCAGGATAAGACCTGCGATATATTCAGGTACGTTGTCTGCTTCCAGCCATGGTGCGAAGAGATAGTGTAAAAAAAGCCATCCAAGCAGTGCCATGGAGAATGGCTTTACCAGCCAGTTGATGCCCAGTGTTACACCGACACCTCGCCGGTGCTCCCAGACCTCATGCAGAGATGTGTAATCAATCTTGAGCAACATTGGCAAAATCATCGCCCAAACTAAAAACGCAACCGGCAAATTGATATGGGCTATTTCCATCACACCCAAGGCATGAAATACAGCTGGAAGCCAAGCTCCCAAGGCAATGCCTGCAACAATACAGAGCAATACCCATACACTTAAATAACGAGAAAAAATCCCCATCGCTTGATCTTCGGATGCCATATCCTCTCCATTTCACATGAACGAGGACAAATCATATTCATATATGCGGATATGTAAATGCGTATGTTTGCTTTTAACAGGCCGATTCTTTCAGCTTGCTAAGGTCACGTTGAAATTGTTCTTCAGAACTAGCATTGTGACGGATGAGGTCGGAAATGATTTTTATAGGCTCATTGGCATCGTGTAGGCGGTAATAGACCCACTTTCCGCGCCGCTCGGCTTTTACCAGACCGGAGTTTCGTAGTGTATTGAGATGCCTGGAAACGGTGCTTTGCGGTAGGGCAAGTGCATCCGTCAGGTGACAGACGCATAACTCATCGTGGTGCGTTAGCAAGTGAGCTATTCTCAGACGTACAGGGTCAGAGAGTCCTTTAAACAGTTGAAGTAAATCCATGCCAGAAGAATAACGTGTTTTCGTGATCATTTCTTTCAATGTTTGCTGCCAAGTCTAAATTTGAGATATTGGCATGTTTCTTTCTTATGTGCCGTGGCTAGGGATAAGTCCTTCTATACGAGCATAAGGATGAGATGCATGAAATTAACATTGTTTAAATTAAGTCTGTTTTCTGTTGGTTTTTTATTGTCTGGGTTTGCAGCTAATGCAGCTAATGGGACGGGGTTTCTTGGCATGCCTGGGTCAGCAGATAGGGAAGCCCAGATTCATGGTCATGAGGATAGCATCATGCAATGGCCTGACTTGACTGGTAACTGGAATGGTGCTCGTGGCGCTATGGAAGAGAGCGGTGTGACGTTTGAGGCTGTTTATATAGGGGAGTTTACTTCGAACTTCGATCCCGGTCTGATAAGTAATAAAAAAGACACTATCTATCTCGATAACCTTGACCTCACATTCACCATTGATACTGAAAAAGCAGGCATGTGCCCGGGCGGCACATTTTTTGTTTATGGCTTGGGTAATACCGGCAGCAATCCATCTGCAGATGTGATTGGTGATGTGCAAACGGCCAGTAATATCGAAGCGCCGAATACTTTTTTACTCTATGAGGCCTGGTATGAGCAACAGTTCGCTGACTTTATGTCGATTCTTGTTGGTTTTCACGATTTGAATTCAGAGTTTTATGTGTCCGAATACAGTAGCTTGTTTTTAAACTCATCACCGGGCATTGGGGCAGAAATATCGGGTAATGTGACCGTTTCAATTTTCTCTAAAACAGGGCTGGCAATCCGCCTCCATATCGATCCAACCGATAACTGGTATATTCAGACCGCAGCTTACGATGGTGATCCGGCTACTCGGGCGTTGAAATCGAGTGAAGGCAAGATGTATATTGTTGAAAGCGGGCTGACTCAAGGTCATGGCACATATAAACTGGGTTATTGGAAGCACACCGCTGATCTTACGTTTAATGGCAATACATTCAGTAGTGACTATGGTTATTACGGTATTATTGATCAGCAGCTGGTTCAGTTTGATGACGATAGCAGTATCGGAGCCTTTGTACGTTGGGGGGCGGTGCCAACGAATAGAAATAATATTGTTAGCAACCTGCAGTTTGGCTTGCATCTGCATGGCCTTGTTCCGACGCGTGATGAAGGTGATTTTGGCGTGGCATTTATACGTGCCAATACGCATAGCGGCAATGAGACCGTGTATGAAGTTACTTATCGTTCTGTGATTACACCGTGGCTAGCTATTCAACCATCGTTTCAATTGATTCAGAATCCCGGTGGCGATCCGGTCAATGCGAACATCAAAGTAGGCTTGTTGCGCTTTGAAGTTGGTTTTTAACAGTGGTTGTTATGCTGGTCACAACATCGGAATTCGGGTTGCAGGGTCATGTGATCAATATCATGCTTTTGCAGGGCTTCGTGCAAGTCCATCAATATACCTTGCCAGTCTGACATATCTTCGATTCGCACATGGGCTGAAACAGCCAGTTGTGTATTGGGTAGTCGCCACAGGTGAATATGGTGGACATTCATAACGCCATCAACCTCTGCCATGGCGTGTTCGATGCGAGTGAACTCAACTTCTTGCGGCAACGCTTCCATCAACTCCAGTGTGGTTTCACGTACCAAACGCCAGCCACCCCATGCCAGAATACCGGCCACCAGAAACGATAGCAGCGGATCAATTGGCATCCAGCCGGTAAGCCAGATGACTGTTCCGGCAATAATAGCTGCGACAGAGCCCAGGGCATCTCCCAACACATGCCAGTAAGCAGCTCGGGTATTGATATCGTGGCTGCCGTGCAACCAGCGCATAATGATCAGATTGATCATTAGCCCGACCGCCGCAATAAGCATGACGATGCCTCCTTGCACTTGCGGTGGGTTGGCCAGTCGGGCGATGGCCTCCCATGTAATCCAGACACAGAGCAGCCATAACATTAAACCGCTGGCTAGCGCTGCAAGCACTTTGGCGCGACCATAGCCATAGTTCATTCGGGCATGGGCAGGGCGCTTGGCAATGTGACTGGCCAGCATTGCCAAGCCGAGAGCTGCAACATCGGACACCATGTGGCCGGCATCGGCCAGTAAGGCTAACGAATTGGCCATGAGTCCACCGGCCAGTTCCACCAGTGCGAACAGCGCAGTCAACCAGAAGGCGGCGTTCAGAGATGTATGGTGATGATTGTGGTCGGCATGACTCATGGCTATATCATGACCTATTTGAAGCCTGTTGGCTTGTTAGTAGCATTTTATTTTGGTGCTCCTTTATGCCAGCCATGGTGGTGATGCCGTGGGTTATGATGATGGTGATTGGCATGGCATATTTCAAGGCGTTCACATTTGACCTGTTGTTGACTGTTGCTGTTTGATTCTTTCCCTGATCCTGAGGCGCAAGCTGTCAGGGTCAGAGACAAAAAGAGCAGAATGAAAGAAGGCTTAAGCATTTTGCACCTTTTTTACGCTACTAAAGCGGCTAAATAGGCAGGGCAATACAAACAGCGTGAGTAGGGTGGAGGAGACAAGGCCGCCGACAACTACGGTTGCCAGAGGTTTTTGAATCTCAGAACCAATACCACTTGCCAGCAATAATGGAACAAGCCCCAAGCCTGCAATCATCGCCGTCATCAGTACCGGCCTTAAGCGACTTTCTGCACCATGGCAAATAGCTTCGTCAATATCCTTGCAATCATGCCTGTGTCGATTGATCGCATCCACCAAGACCACGCCATTGAGTACCGCTACCCCGAACAGAGCAATAAAACCAATGCTCGATGGCACCGATAAATATTGACCGGAGGCCCATAACGCCAGAATGCCACCGATCAGCGCCATTGGTACATTGAGCATGATTAGCGTGGCTTGCCCCATGGAATGAAACATAAAATACAGCAGAATAAAGATCATCAACAACGATAAGGGTACGACGATCATCAATTTGGCCTGAGCACGCTGCTGATTCTCAAACTGGCCGCCAAAGACCACGGTATATCCCGTAGGCAGATCGATTTCATTCTGGATGCGTTGATCGAGTTCTGCTACCAACGAACCCATATCCCGATCTTCCACATTGCTTTGAATCACCACGCGGCGCTGCACATCATCGCGTTTGATCATCGGAGGCCCTTGTTCCACCCCAATCGATGCTACATCCTCAAGGCGTACCCAGGCTCCCCCAGGTGCTTGCAGAATCAGGCTGCCGATAACTTCGGCATTGTTACGAAAGTCTTTTGCCAAACGCACATAAATATTATAACGCTCATTGCCGGAAATCACTTGTCCTGCCGTTGCTCCGCCAATGGCATCGGCAACCAGACTCATCACATCATCGACAGGAATACCATAGCGATCCAGCTTGGCGCGATCCGGACGAATCACCAATTGCGCTTCGCCTTCAATCTGTTCCATGGCTACATCACGGGTGCCTTTGACACTCTTGGTCAGGGTTTCGATTTTCTTACCCATCGTCGCCAATACTTTGAGGTCCGGCCCAAACAGTTTGATGGCCAGAGCCGCTTTGACACCGGATAACAACTCATCGACACGCATGGCAATCGGTTGCGTAAAGGCAACCAGAATACCCGGCACGACTTCCATTTGCTCGCGCATCAGGTGTTGTAAGGCTTTTCGATCGGATGCACTGGTCCATTCGGATACCGCTAACAAGCCAACAAACAGCTCGATATTGGATGCAGGTTCCGGGTCACCACCAATTTCTGCACGACCCGTTCGAGCGGAAACATAGGTGACTTCCGGGAAGTTTTCGATCAGCACCCGCTCTAACTTCTCTCCCATATCCTTGGCATAGGTTAACGATGATGATGGTGCCAGAGTGACTCGAACAGCCAGTGTTCCTTCTTCCAGTTCGGGTACAAACTCGGTACCCAAGAAAGGCACTATCGAAATTGTTAACGCAAACGCCAGCGCAGCGCCACCGACCACACGCTTGCGTGCATGTAAGGCAGAGCGCAGCAGGCGATGATAGAGGCGTGCAAGGGGAGCGAGCACTGGGCTGGGTTTATGAACGACCCCTTTGGTGAAAGCGTAGGTGGCCAACACCGGCATGACAAACAGGGCGACCAGCAATGAGGCAAACATGGCAAAGCAGATCGACAGTGCCATTGGCGTAAACATTTTTCCTTCCACGCCTTCGAGTGCAAACAACGGCGTGAACACCAATAAAATAATCAGCACTGCAAATAACACCGGCCTTGCGACCTCTTTGGAGGCCTCGGTAATGCGCAAGGCGATGCCGTGGTCACCTTCCGGTGTTTTCTCCAGATGCTTGAAGATGTTTTCCACCATCACTACCGAGCCATCGACCATCATGCCGATAGCAATCGCTAAGCCTCCGAGACTCATCAGGTTGGCTGAAATACCATAATGTTGCATCACCGCCAGCGCAGATAACACTGAGATTGGAACGGATAATAATACCAGGGTTGCGGCGCGCACGTTCATTAGAAATAGGAATAAAATAATGATGATCAGCACAAAGGCTTCGAGTAAGGCTTTTTCGACCGTCCAAACGGCGTTGTTGATCAGATCCGATTGATCGTAAAACGGTTGAATAGTGACACCCTTTGGCATGGATTTTTGCACAATTTTTAAACGTGATTTCACATCATCAATGGTGTTTTTGGTGTTCGCGCCAAAGCGTTTGAGCACAATGCCCACGACTACTTCGCCCAGTTGCTTGATTTCTCCATCCGCCTCTCGCTCGATCATGGTCACTGCGCCCTGACGAATTTCACCACCAAAGGCCACTTTTGCGACATCACGCACTCGAATGGAGGTACCATTGATTGTTTTGACTGGAATGGCTGCAATCGCTGCAAGTCCATCGTTGCCACCAGGCACCCAGCCCACGCCACGAATGACCAGTTGCTCATCACCTTGCGGCAGATACCAGCCACCTGCATTGCGATTGTTTGCTTCAATGGCTGTAACCA
>CAZKHV010000015.1:0-14344 GCA_964552605.1 uncultured Zetaproteobacteria bacterium
GCACATCTTAGCTTCTCTTGAATGGAGAAGCATGGGTTAATCATAGCTTGTTTTTCGGCGTTTATGTGTCGCTTAAGCTTTTATGAACTATTTCAAATAGATCAGAGGATAAAGCAGGACTTCCAGCGATGCGTTGCAGCTCGTTACGCATGCTGAGACTGCATTTTTCTTCGATGCGCCGCCATTGGATAAATGATCGGGCTAAACGTGAGGCTATTTGTGGATTGAATTTGTCGAGCGCCAGTATCTGATCGGCGATAAAAACATAACCGCGACCGTCTGCGGCATGAAACGCGGCAGGATTGCGCATGGCAAAGGTGCCGATGAGGGCGCGTACCTTGTTCGGATTGCGTGTATCAAAACAAGAATGTGCCATTAGTGATTGCACCTGTGCTAAGGTGTCTGGTAACGATGATGCGGCTTGCACAGCCAACCATTTATCCATGACATTGGGCTCGTGTTGCCATTGCTGTTCAAAGCTAGCCAAGGCGAGAAGGCGTTCTTTGCAGTCACAATGACTCAAAGCAGACAAGGCGGCGTATTGGTCGGTCATGTTATCGGTGAGGGTAAATTGCTGATAGATGAGCTTGATGGAATCGCTATCGTTGAGTGTGGCTAAATAGGACAGACATACATTTTTGAGTTTGCGCTGTTGCATGGCATGATCATCAAAGGCTGTAACTGTGTTTGTAAGCTGCTGATAAAGAGACTCAAACAGATCGCGCAGCTTGCTGGCGAGATGGCGGCGCAGCTGTTCACGTATGCTGTGAATGTGTGATGGCTTGGCGGGCGTATTGCTTGCAGAGCTACAGGCTTCGGCAATATCCGCTTCCGATGGCAGCATCAGCGCTTCGGCTTTGAGGGCATCATCGAGCTGTTCATCGCGCAGGAGGTGTTCAAAGGCCATGGTTATGCGATCAACCGAGGTGTCCGCATCAATCAGCATGCTCTGAATTGTGGTCATGGCCAATCGTTGAGCCGCCGCCCAGCGGTTGAAGGCATCGCTATCGTGGCGCATCAAAAAGGCATCGTCGTCGGCAGTATAGGGGTAATCGAGCTCAACCGGGGCTGAAAAGCCGCGTAGCAATGAGGGTAATGGTTTTTCGGTAAGCTCTGTAAAGCTGAAGGATTGTGATGCCTCCGTGATCAATAGTGTTTGCTCGCAGCCATGTGTGGAGCCATCGGGCAATAGCAGGGCGCATGACATTGGGATCAAATAGGGTTTATTATCCGCTGAGTCCGATGTTTGTGAGCAGTGAAGGGTGCAGGTCTGTGTGTGTTCATCGTAGTCCATGCGGACGCTTAACTTGGGCGTACCTGCCTGATCGTACCAGTGCTGCATTTGTGTCAAACCGGCTTGATTGGTCTCGGTATTGGCATCGGCCATGGCCGCCAGGAAATCTTCAGTGGTCACAGCCTGTCCATCGTGGCGTTTGAAATACAAATCCATACCACGCCTGAAACCATCCACACCCAATAAACTCTGGTACAGACGTACGACTTCCGCTCCCTTTTCATACACCGTGACGGTATAAAAATTATTGATCTCCATGTAGGAGGCCGGACGAATCGGGTGCGCCATCGGGCTGGCATCTTCAGCGAATTGATGGGTGCGCAATAAACGCACATCTTCAATGCGTTTGACGGCGCGTGAATGGGTGTCGGCAGTGAACTCCTGATCGCGGAATACGGTTAAACCTTCTTTCAGGCTAAGCTGGAACCAGTCGCGGCAGGTAACACGATTACCCGTCCAATTGTGAAAGTATTCATGAGCAATCACCGCTTCAATGGCGATATAATCATCGTCGGTTGCCGTTTCCGGGCTGGCAAAGACGAGGCGAGAATTGAATACATTCAAGCCCTTGTTTTCCATTGCGCCCATATTGAAATCATCAACGGCAACAATCATGAACAGATCAAGATCGTATTCGAGGCCAAAACGCTGTTCATCCCACAGCATCGCCCGTTTCAGTGAAGCCATGGCGTGATCACATTGGTCGATATGGTGGGCTTCGGTGTAGATACGCAGTGTGATGTCGCGACCGGACATAGTGGTGAACTGGTCTTCGACACAGGCTAAATCACCGGCCACCAGAGCAAATAAATAACAGGGTTTGGCGAACGGATCATGCCATTCTGCCCAGTGCAGACCATCATCCAACGAGCCTTGCGCAATAGGGTTGCCATTGGAAAGCAGCACCGGGTTGGTTGTTTTATCCGCGATGATACGCACGTTAAACACAGCCATGACATCGGGTCGATCCTGATAGTAAGTGATGCGGCGAAAGCCTTGGGCTTCGCACTGGGTACAATAGTTGCCACTGGAGCGGTAAAGGCCTTCCAAAGCGGTATTATCCTGCGGATTGATGCGGGTGTTAATGCTCAACTCAAAGGCATCGGGCACAGTTTGGATGGTCAGCCCTTGCTCATGCAGTTGATAGGCATCAGCGGATAAGTCGCTGCCATCCAGTTGCACTGATATCAGTTGCATATCATGGCCATCCAATGCCAATGGCGCAGTGGCGTTTGCGGCTGGATTGCGTCGGTAGTGTACGCTTGACGTTACTTCGGTGGCGCTGGCGTGCAGGTTGAATGTGAGGGATACCGCATCGACCAAAAAAGCCGGTGGCTGGTAGTCCTTCAAATAAATAGTTTTAGTCGGAATTGTTGATGTCGTCATCGTTGTTGTTGCGGTCATCGCTTGCCTCGTGGTTATTTGGGTACGCGCAACCACCAATCAAACTCGGCGGTGGCGATAATTTTATGGTTGCAGAAAACCGTAACGGGAATGCTCAGCACGGCTCGATTGCGACGCTTTAAGGTGGCGATGCAGGTTTGCAACGCTGCATCGCTAACATCGGCTTTGGCCTGGCACTCTTGCATGGCCGGCCGTTTGTATTGCATGGTCGCATTTTTCACCAGTACCAGCGATTGCGGGAACTGCGGTAATAGATTCTGAATCAGATAGTGGCCGCTGGCTCCTTCCGCTAAACCGTGAATCACAGATGCATGCAGGCTGCCGACATGATTGAGCAGGTATTGCTGCTGCTTGAGCATGACTGTATCGCCATCGGCTTCTAGGCCAATATGTTGATTGAATGGCAGATCGATTATTTTTAAGGGTTTAATCAAGTTTGTCTCCAGCCTTTAATGCTGCACCTCTGAGGAAATCGTTTGCCGGCATGGCTTTTTTGCCTTCCGGTTGCAGTGTGGTGATGCGGTAGATCGAGCCGTTTGCGCAGGCGATATCCAGCCCATGATCGATACCAATGATTGAGCCTGTTTGTGTGCGGTGCTGATGAGATAATACTTCACCGGCAATCAGTTTTAACCATTTCCCTTTGCATTGTGTCCGTACCCCCGGACGCGGCGAAAAACAGCGTACCAAACGATCAATGGCGGAGGCTGATAAGCTCCAGTCAATAATGCGTTCATCATTGCTGATTTTTTTTGCGTAGGTCAGGCCATCAGCGGCCTGCGCTTCAGGTAATAAACCGGCGGCAATCTTGGTTAGTGTTTCGATCAACAGTTCAGCGCCCATGGGGGCTAGCTTGAACCACAACTCCGAACCGGTTGTTTGCGCTGTGATTGGCAGTGTGCGGTGTGCGTACACACCTCCGGTATCGAGTCCTTCTTCCATTTGCATGATGCATACACCGGTTTTGTCATCACCGGCCAGCAAGGCACGTTCAATTGGAGCCGCTCCGCGCCAGCGTGGCAATAAAGAGGCATGCACATTAACCGGCGAGATCGAAACAGCATCGAGCCATGATTTGGGTAATATCATACCAAAAGCGACAACCACCAGCATATCGGCCTGTTTGTTTTTTAGCCAAGCTAAGGCTGCATCGTTATCCCGCAGTTTTTCCGGCGTGATGACATCGATGCCTGCATCGAGAGCGGCTTGTTTGACCGCCGATGGTGTGCGTTTCATACCGCGTCCGGATTTGCGATCTGGCTGTGAAACCACACCAACCACATCGATACCATCGGTTTCCAGTAAAGCGGTTAAACAGGGGACAGAAAAGCCGGGTGTGCCGGCAAAAACGATGCGCATAGGTTCTCCAGATACGGTTGTTTTGAGGTGTTATTAGTTTTTAAACAGTTTTTTCATCTTTTTGGTAATCATATTGCGTTTGAGAGGGGAAAGATAATCGATGAATAATTTGCCGATCAGGTGATCGAACTCATGTTGCAGAGCAACAGCTAGGAATTCATCGAAATCCTGTTGGTGTTTGATGCCATCCATATCAAACCAGCTCAGACGCACGGCATCGGGGCGGCTGACATCGCCGTAGGTTTCCGGTACGGACAAACAACCTTCTTCCCAAGTAATCATATTATCACTGCGCCAGAGAATTTCGGGATTGATCCAAACTTTTAATTCGCGGTTGCCACCGGGACGATCAGGATCATGGCGCACTTCATCACTGCGCCATAAGGTATCGGTGACTGCGATTTGTAGGGGCTCCCCAATCTGAGGTGCAGCGAGCCCAACGCCAGGGGCATCGTACATGGTGTCGGCCATATCATTGATGATTTGTTTTGTATGATCGTTGAGTGGGAATATCACGGGGCTGGCGACTTCGCGCAGGCGATCATCGGGGTGAATCAGAATTTCGCGAATGCTCAAAATGTACCGCCTTTCCAGCCGAACATGGCGCGTTCGGGAGCCGTGAATTCGATGTAAATCCGGGCACTGTCGATGCCCAGTTCATCGTGCATGAAAGCGCACAACTGCGCTGAAATATCGGCGGTTTGCGTGTCACTCAAGCCGAGACTTTTTAGTTCCAAAAAGGCCAACGCTGCATCGCTACCGCCAAACAGCATGCTCTGCTGATCGGCGAGTTTGATCATCACATAGGATTCTGGTTTTCCTAACGCTGCGGCGACTGTGGCTGAACAGCGACTTAGAAAAGCAGCCTTGTCAGAGACTGCGACATTGGTATGCAGTAACAAGCAGGGCATTATTGTTGTTCCTTGCTGGGATTGTCCTCAGCTTGTTTGGAACTTGTTTCGGCAGCAGCTTCAGCTTGTTGTTGGGCATGCAATTCCAGATTGCGTTTGGCCTGCTCGGTGCGCATGGCATTCTTTCGCACCCGCATATCTTTGGTGGCATAAAAGCCTGCCCACCATAAAAGTACAAAGATGATTGCAAGACTAAACCAGAATACAAAACCACTCATGAACGGACCTCCACTACATCTGCTGTTGTCGCTGGCACTTGAGCCTGACGGGCACGCTGTGCTGCGCGCCGTTGCAAGCTGGCGTTAAAAATATTGATGCCTGCCAAAATGAAACCCAACGCAATAAATGCACCCGGCGGCAGGATAAACATCAGTACATCCGGATAGTCAGCTCCGAACACCGAGAAACCGAACAGATCACCTTGCCCCAGTATTTCGCGCACACCACCAAGCAGAATCAGGGCAAAGGTAAAACCGCTGCCCACGGCGATAGCATCAATGAACGAGTCCGATACCGAGTTTTTACTGGCAAAGGCTTCAGCACGGCCAAGAATGGCACAGTTGACCACAATCAGCGGAATAAACAGCCCGAGTACCAGATACATTTCATGCATCCAGGCATTCATGGCCATTTCAACAACAGTCACAAAAGCAGCGATGATGGTGATATAAGCCGGGATACGCACATTTTTAGGGATCACACCGCGCACCATCGAGACCACCAGATTGGAACCAATCAACACCAATACGGTGGCTGCCCCCATCCAGAAACCGTTTTCAGCCGAAGTGGTGACACCGAGCAGAGGGCACATGCCGAGCAGTTGCACGAAGATGGTGTTGTTGCGCCAAAAGCCATCGGCCAATATATCGCTTTTATTCATTGCCAGACTCCTTGTTTGGCTGGGGTAGCTGCTTAACTTTGGTTGCCTTCTCAAGCATAAGCGTATGGTGGCTGTGGAAAAACTCCAGCGCAGATTTGACGGCTTTCACCACGGCTCTCGGAGTAATGGTGGCTCCGGTGAACTGATCAAAATCGCCACCGTCTTTTTTCACCTTCCAGTTTTTACTATCCAGTGTTTGACCAACAAAGCTCGCCAGCCATGGATGATTATTGATGATGCCGTCACCGAGTCCCGGTGTTTCGCGGTGATAGGTGATGCGGATAGCCTGAATGGATGCATCGGGACGTAGCCCGACCAGAATACGGATCGAGCCGGAATAACCATCCGGTGCAACCACTTCCCATGCCAGCCCTGTTACGCTGCCATCTGTATTTTTGGCCGGATAGACGGGGGTGCCATCAATGTTGATCATTTCGGCTTGCGGGTCATTGACATGTTCGGGTAATACCTGTTGCAAGGCTTGATGCAGAGCCTTTTTTTGTGCAGCGGCAATCGGTGCGCGGGTGAAGATATCGGTGAGGCCGGTTACGCCAGCGGCAATAACCGCGACGACAACAAGAGCAATCACCATGCGGATCTGATCTTTATCGATAGTCATGATCCCGCCTGATGCCCATCTTTGTTGTGCCCATAAACACGGGGGCGAAAATAATGATCAATCAGAGGAACGGTGCAGTTCATCAATAGTACGGCGAACATTGCACCTTCGGGATAACCGCCAAAACTGCGAATGCTCCAGGTTAACAGACCGCAGCCGATGCCGAACACAAGCTGCCCGTTAGGTGTGACAGGGGACGATACCGGATCGGTAGCCATAAAAAAGGCACACAGGATCAAGCCACCGGCAAAGAGATGAAACATGGGCGGAGCGAATTGTGCCGGTGCGATTTGGTTGAAGATTGCCGCCAGGACGATCATCGTGCCAATATAGGCAAAGGGAATATGCCAGGTGATGGAATGGCGGGCGAGCAGGAAGATGCCGCCGATGAGCAATGCCAGGGCGCTGGTTTCACCAATGCTGCCCGCTTCAAAGCCGAGGAAGGCATCCAGATAACTGTAATGGTAGGCCTCTAGTGCGGCCGCGACGGGTACACCGAGAGTCGCCTCTGTTTTGATATGTCCCAACGGTGAGGCCATGCTGATGGCATCGAGACTGAGTTGGCTGGCCGCGAGCAGGGCATCGGTGCCGGAGAAAAACAGCGTGGCGCAGAGTGAAAAATCGTATAAATTGAGTACCGGAGTCAGCGATGACATTGGTATGATCCATGTGGTCATGCTTAAGGGGAAGGAGATCAGCAAAATGACCCGGGCAGATAGAGCCGGATTAAAAATATTATGCCCGAGTCCGCCATAGACTTGTTTACCAAGCACAATCGCGAAAACACTGCCGAGTACAGCCATCCACCACGGTGTGGCCGCAGGTAGGGTGAGAGCCAGAAACAGGCCGGTCAGGGCAGCTGAATTGTCCAATAATGTCGATAAGGGACGCTTCATCAGCTTGAGGCAGGCGGCCTCGGTTAATAAGGCGCTGAGCATGCAGCTGACAATCAGAAAAACAGCCAGCCAGCCGAACAGATAAACACTGACTGCTGTGGCTGGTAATAATGCCAGCACGACAGTGAGCATCATCATGCGGATCGAGTCGCCACCATGGGCATGCGGGGAACTGAGCATAATCAGAGGCATTATTTTTTCTCCTCTGCTGTTGTGGCGTTTGTCTCTGCCGTTTTTGTCTCGGCTGGAGGCGTTGTAGTTGTGCTGTTTGCAGCGGCGGCTTCTGTTTTTGGAGCATGTGTCCTGCGTACTCGCGAGCGTCGTGCGGCTTTTTCATCCTGTTCACGTTGCATGCGTTGATCACGCCCATCCGAGCGCTGACGTGATGCTTCGGCAAAGGCTTGTTCACGCCGACCGATTGCAATCTGACCTTTGCCGTAACGGAAATAGTGTACCAGCGGGATATTCGATGGGCAGACATAGGAGCAGCAGCCGCATTCGATGCAATCAAACAACTGGTAATCTTCGGCTTTCTCCGTTTGATCGCTACGACAAAAGTCAGCCAGTAAATTGGGCACCAGCGAAGCCGGACACACTTCACTGCAATGACCGCAGCGAATGCATGGATCTTCGGCACTGTGGGCTGCCGACATGGCATTGCGCCCGAGTGCCAGAATACCGCTGGTCGATTTGATCACCGGAATATCCGGATGACGCAAACGTTCGCCCATCATCGGCCCGCCATGGACAATTTGTATGTCGGTGAAATCATCGAGTCCCTGTCGTTCAAATAACGAACGGATCGGTGTGCCGAGGCGCACGCTCAGATTGGCGGGTTGCGGCAGCGCATCACCACTGAGGGTGACGATGCGCTCGGTTAATGGCTGCCCCAACACAATCGCATCATGCAGGGCTTTGCTGGTGCCGACATTCTGACACAATACACCGATATGCATGGGCAGCTTGCCGCCGGGTACTTCGTGGCCGGTTAGGCTGTAAATCAATTGTTTTTCACTGCCCTGTGGGTAGCGCGTCGGCAATACTTCCACCCGCACATCATCCATGCCCTCTTTATCGGCCAGAGCTTGTTGCATGGCATCCGCGGCATCGATTTTGTTGTCTTCAATCGCAATAATGCCGGATGTTGTGCCGACCATGTGCATGATAATGGCCATGCCATCGATAATATCCGAGGCTTTTTCCACCATCAAACGATGATCGTTGGTCAAATAGGGTTCGCATTCGATGCCGTTGAGAATAACGGTTTCAATCGGGAAACGCTTATCCTGTACCAGCTTGATGAAGGTGGGGAAGGCCGCGCCGCCCAAGCCTGCTAAACCACACATGCGGGCACGTTCACGCAAGATAGTCGGATCGGTATTTTGCCAATCGCTGATGGGTGCTAAGGAATGATCGGCCTGGTCGTCACCATCGGCTTCAATGAACACCGATGGCATGCCCATGCCGGAGGGGTGGGCAATAGCATGTTCTTCAATTTTGACCACGCGGCCGGAGGTGGATGCATGCACGGGCACTGATAAATAACCTTCTGATTTGGCGATTTTCTGGCCACGCAATACCTTGTCACCAACCGATACGAGGGCGGAACACGGTGTACCAATATGTTGTTTCATCGGTAAAATAAGCATCGGGGCAAGCTCGACCACTTCAATCGGGTTTTGATCCGAAAGTTTGTGCATTTCAGGGTGAACACCACCCGGAAAATTGTGTGCGATTAGGCCCATTTTTTGAGCTAGAGTTTTAAGCATGGCCGGCATGTTGCTCCCGTCGTTCGTGACCCACACGCGAACGTTTGGTCTCTGGTAATGGCCAGGCCCAATGTTCAATCAGCTCCGGTTTCACCAGCATATCAATGCAGTCCACAGGGCACGGTTCCACACATAAGGTGCAGCCGGTGCAATGATCAACGACGACGGTGTGGTATTGTTTGGGGGCACCGATAATGGCATCGACGGGGCAGGCCTTGATGCACAGCGTGCAGCCGATGCATTCATCTTCGCGCACAAAAGCAAGCATGGGTGCGCTGGCTTCTTCTTCCACTTCTTTGGGTTCGACACCCATTAAATCAGCGATCTGTAACATGGTACGCTCGCCGCCGGGTACACAGTGATTCACATCCGCTTCACCGGCCGCCACAGCTGTAGCGTAAGGCTTGCAGCCGGGGTAGCCGCACTGGCCACACTGAGTTTGCGGTAACATATTATCGATAGTGTCGATCATCGGATCGCCTTCGATATGAAAGATTTTCTGGGCAATGGCCAGCACAATGCCGGCACAAAGTGCAAATGTGCCGAGGCTGGCCAGAGCATAGAGCAGGCCGGTCATGTTGTGTTCTCGTGAACGATGGTTCGGCTAGGGAACCGGCTATGGGCGTGGGTGATCATCGAATAGTTATCCAAACTCAGTTGAATTAAACTTTAACCAGGCCGGAAAAGCCCATAAATGCCAGGCTCATCATGCCTGCGGTAATCAACGCCAAGGGTGAGCCTTTAAATGCAGCAGGTACGGGTGAGACATCAATGCGTTCGCGAATACCGGCGAATAAAATCAGCACCAGAGCAAAGCCAATCGCAGCACCAGCCCCGTACAGGGCGGAAGTCAAAAAGGTTTGATCCTGCTGTACGTTGAGGATGGCGACCCCAAGTACGGCACAGTTGGTGGTGATCAAGGGTAGAAAAATGCCCAAGGCCTGATACAGAACCGGACTGGTTTTATGAATCATCATCTCGATGAATTGTACCAACGAGGCGATTATCAAAATAAAGAAAATAGTTTGCAGATAGAGTAAATCCAATGGGATTAACACATATTGCTGCACTAACCATGATGCAGTGGATGCGAGAGTCATCACAAACATTACCGCAAACGACATGCCGATAGCGGTTTCCACTTTGCTGGAAGTACCTAAAAAGGGGCAAATACCAAGGAATTTGGTCAATACATAGTTGTTGACCAACACAGCGGAAAGCAGAATTAAAGCGAATTCAGTCATGGCGCGGGAGTATAGGGCGCTGCTCTATCGTCGTACACCGCTGAAAACCCACACTTTTTAAACCCAATGTCGGATATTGGCTTCATGTTAACCGGGGTTTTTCATCGCTGTTGTTGCATTGAGCGACCAATCGTAGTTTAGGTAGGATGGTTGTTGAATGGCGGGGTTAATGTTCTTGTTGTAGTTGCGGATGAATGCCATGACCCCACCCTGCGTTTGAAAATCGTCTTTAAACCAGTCAAATATTTTGGAAACATGAATGCTATCGGCTTGAATCAGCACTCCTTTTTGCGGTTGAGTCATGAACCGTTCGGCTTGATCATGCAGTTGTTTGTTGAGCTCAGCAGCGCGATAGGGCATGGCATGAAGGTCGGGGCAACTGACGGATGCACAAACGATGGCAAAATGAATGCGCGGCTCTTTCATCGGACGTAGGATTTGATGTTCCACTTCATTGAGTGTGCGCATTTTGCTACCCACGATGCCTGCAGGTTCGTTCCATACCGGTGAAAAAAAGCTGCCTGCATCACGAATGGACTGCAGTGGCTGGTGATCCAATACCACCTTGATGGCCAGGATATTGTAGGCGTTGATCCAAAATGCCAGCCGTTCTGATGGGTTGGATAGCTTGTTGACATCAAAATTAGCCAACCGACTGAGCAGTTGCGGCCAGGCTTGATCGCTGCTCAAGGTTTGGTAGTCCACCAGATTGAGAGCGATGTTATTCTTTTCACCGGGGTGCACATAACGTTGTAATAAATATTCATAACCGGACCAGTCTGGCTCTGAGGCGAGCGCGAGCGCAGGCGATAGGACGATGAATAAAACGAGTATTAGTTTTTTTGTGGTTGATTTTAACATATGCGAGCAGTCTGAGTTGTGTGCTTATGATTACAAGAGAGCTGGGTGCGAAGGCTGGGTGTGATGTGCTTGCTGGATTAAGGTCGATGAAATTTTTCTATGCGCTTACTATTCTTCGTGGTTAAGATGCTGCCGGTGGTTGGAGGGGTTACATGTCTAAAACATTTCAAGATAAGATTATAATGGTGACAGGTGCGTCCGATGGTATTGGTGCGCATGTGGCGGCAGCGCTTGGTGAAGCCGGTGCCAGCGTGATTGCGCTTGGGCGCAATGAAGAAGGTTTGCAGCAAACGCTTGAGCGCATTGAAGAGCTTGGTGGGCGCTGTTTGTGTGTGCCATTCGATTTGACCGAATTTGATCAGTACGGAAAATTATTTTTGAGTTTGAAAGATCAGATCCCACATCTCGATGGTCTGGTGCATTGTGCGGCTGAAATTGATCGTTGTACTCCGATGCAATATATCAAGACGGATGTGTTCAGAAAAGCACTCGATATCAATTTAACTGCGCCGAATATGTTGACGCAAATGATGTTGCCCTTGCTTAAACGGGCAGAATCGGCTTCGATTGTTTTTAGTACATGTGACATGGTCGAAGAAGATCAAACCAACTGGCATGCTTATGGCATGGCCAAGCGGGCGTTGGCTTATGCAGCAGCCATGTGGCAAAAAGAACATGCTGAAAAACCGTATCGATTCAACACCTTGAATCCGGGGCGGGTGCGTACCGAGTTATTTAAACGCACGTTTGGCGGCATGCATCCGGGCGAAGTGCCGGCTCCGAGTAGTGTGGCACCGGCTTATTTGTATTTATTATCGGATGATTCCAAGGGCCTGCGTGGCCAGACGTTGCAGGCTGCGGATTTGATTAAGGGCTAAGATAGGTTAAATAAAACGCAGCACAAAAAAAGGAGGCGAATGCCTCCTTTTTTAATGTTTTGCTGCAACGATTGAATCATTGCCAATGCGACTGCACCGCTGTTCAGTTCATAATCTGCTGTCTTAGCGGATGCCACCATCGAGTTGAATGGCGGATTCCGGTGAGTCGGCAAAAGTTTTTAGCTTTTGAGCCCGTGAAGGGTGACGCAGTTTGCGTAGCGCCTTGGCTTCGATTTGACGAATACGTTCACGCGTAACACCGAACTGTTTGCCTACTTCTTCGAGTGTGTGATCGGTATTCATGCCGATACCAAAGCGCATGCGTAATACCTTTTGCTCGCGATCGGTCAGGTTTGTTAATACATCCAGGGTCGCTTCGGCCAAGGCTGCAGCAACAGCGGCATCGAGTGGGTTTTCAGCTTTGTCATCTTCAACAAAGTCGCCCAGTTGTGAATCTTCATCGTCCCCAATCGGTGTTTCCAGCGATACAGGTTCCTTGGCAACTTCGAGAATCTGCTCGACTTTCTCGACCGTCATTTCCAGATGTTCGGCCAATTCTTCCGGTGTGGGTTCGCGGCCGATATTCTGGGCAATTTGACGCGATACACGCATCATTTTGTTGATCGTTTCAATCATGTGCACCGGAATACGGATGGTGCGCGCCTGATCGGCAATGGAGCGGGTAATGGCTTGGCGAATCCACCATGTGGCATAGGTGGAGAATTTATAACCACGCCGCCATTCGAATTTTTCCACCGCTTTCATTAATCCGATATTGCCTTCCTGAATCAGGTCGAGAAATCCAAGCCCACGATTGGTGTACTTTTTGGCAATGGAAATCACCAGACGCAAATTGGCTTCGATCATTTCACGTTTAGCCTGGCGCATTTTGGCTTCGCCCATGGTCAGCTTGCGAGCCACATCCTTGAGTTCAGCAACTTCCATTTCGGTTTCTTGCTCAACACGCTTCAAGCGCCGCTGGTTTTCTTTGATCTTACCGACGACCGGTGCAATCGCTTCTGTCCAGGGGGCATCTTTGCATTGACGGATGTTGTCATCAATCCAGCGTTCATTGGTCTCATTCGGTGGAAATGTTTCCAGAAAGAGTTTGCGCGGCATGCGAGCCTTTAAGGCGTAATCACGAATGGTGCGTTCAAAACGGCGTACACGATCAACGGCATTTTTAAACCGCTGTACCAGCTTGTCCAGCTGACGTGGTGAAAAGGGGATGCTGGTCAATTCAAGCAGCATGCCATCGAGGGCAGCACGGCTCTTTACTTGCAGCTTGGCATCGTTGGGGCGTTTGGCCAGTTTCTTTTTGATGTCGATGAAATCATCATGGTATGATTTGGCATTGCCAAAATGTTCCAATGCTTCCGCCAGCTGTTCATCTTTGGTGATGATGGTTTCCATCATCGGAGTGCCGTCCGGTGTGGCGGTGCGGGCTTTAATGGCGGCGGTGAGTTGCTCGCCATCGAGTTTAACTTCTGTTTCTGCCGGTTCGTCATCTTCATCTTCACTGCGGCTCATGCGGTTTTCATATTCTTTGATGGCAGCAGCGTTAATGACTTTTTCTTCCACATCGATGATATCACGGAAACTGGGCTCTTCGCCAAGCTCCAACGCTTCATCGCGAATTTCAGCAATGCGTTCACCGAGCAACATAATTTCCCGGAAGGTGGATGGGCATAAACAAATCGACTCATGGACTTGCGAGCGGCCTTCTTCAATGCGGCGTGCAATTTCGATTTCACCTTCACGGGTTAGCAGTTCAACCGTACCCATTTCGCGCAAATACATGCGCACCGGATCATCAATGCGAACTACCGTGCCGAGTTGCGAGGTGTCGGCACGCAGGGCGGAATCTTCTTTGCGCAAACGGTCTTTGCGCATCGCATAGGAGCCGGTCGGGGCGCGTTCGGGATCAACAACCTCAACACCCATTTCAGTGAAGACATTGATGATTTCTTCAACGCGGTCAGCCGTAACCAGGCCTGCGGGTAAATGTTTGTTGAGATCCTCGTATGTGATGAAGCCGGCCTGTTTGCCTTTGGCCATCAATGTGCCGAGTTCGCGAACCGTGATCTGATCTTTTTTCGACATGCGGTTATGCTCCTGTATCGTCTGTCTGCGTTGGCTGAGATTGCTCAGACTGCCGCTGATCAGACTGTAACTGTTCTAAATCTGCCCGTTCCGTCATTAGCGGTTCGGAAAGTGTGCGTTGCTGCT
>CAZKHV010000016.1:0-13618 GCA_964552605.1 uncultured Zetaproteobacteria bacterium
GCGTATCCTTGGCGCTCGGGTGAGCAAACATGATCTTGGCAAACAATGCATGCCATGCATGCTCCATGATCAGGCGCAGCGGCTGCTCGTGATCTGATTGTGCCGCGATAACACCATCTTCGACATACAGCTGTCGTCCGGCCAGATAAACACGCATACGATTGAATAAAGCTTCAAATTGCAGCTCGGACAGACTGTGTTGAAATTCGCCATGCCAGTTGCTGCGATCAATCAGGGGATCATCGACACTATATTTATGCTGCACCGTTTGAGCGCTGACATGGTCGTTGCGCACCAGCAAAGCCCCTGTTTGGGTCAGGTGAGCCTCGCGATTACGCAAAACATGTTCATACAGCGTGGGGGTGGGCAGGTTCGCCCATACATGTTCAAGTTTGCCCAGACCGAGAGGCTGCATGGCTAGCTCTTCACTGATTGTGCTGTCAGACATGGCTCATGCTCTCCGTGTTTGCTTGTGGTGTGGCTTTATATTTTAATTACTTTTCAATGGTGCAGGCTCACAATGTATCAATTATCGAGTTTGAAACAACGCTGTTCCACGATGAAGTAACCGTGGGTTGATGGTTTCTGCTGATAAGTGATGCGAATGGTGTCGCTGGTATTGAATGTCTGGCTGGTGCCGAAAATAACGGTTTCCTGATGGGTTCGTTCGGAATCTGCCGGGTATTCGATGTCGATGGCATGTTCGGATTGCCAATGGATAATGGCATCATAACCATGTTTGAATGAAAAACTGGCCATGTTTGCATCGAACGTGCTGCTGGCGTTGCGGATATTGAGTTTCATTTCGTGATAGATGGGGTTGTCGCCATGTGAGATGCGATAAAACGTGGCGATTTTTTCACCCGAGGGTGATGGGCATTCAAACATCACATCGGTTTTTTCATTCATGCCGCAGGCGTTGAGCAGGCATAATAATAGTGCGGCAGCGATGGCTTTCATGTCATTTCCATGAGCCGTGTGAACTCTTTTTCCACACGTTCCAGACAATCTTCGACTGCGATACCATCGAAATAATTGCCAATTAATGCCAAGGGTTGATCAATCAGTGTCGTATCAAGAGCTTGAGTCAGTGCATGATGACCCATGTCCGGTGCGGGTAAACGGTTGGTTTTGTGAAACACATGCATGAGATCGGATGGCTTGAGTTGTAGAATATCACAAACACGCTGTGTTTTTTCATCCTTGTTGAGCAAGCCCGGCTTGAAATGAAAGGTGAAACCGCGCCATTCGGGGTGCTCAATAAAATCACGTGATACGGCTGAATAAAAATCACCATCGACAGCAATCACTCCGGCAATCGCATCCAGTGCTAGATTGTGTTTGTTAACAACCACTCCGAGCGATTCAATTTCGATTTCATTGATCCAGGTTAGTTGCTCGGCAATATCCGGATGTGTTTTCTTTAAGAGCCGTGAAGCTGCCAGAGCCGGTGTAGCACAAACCAGCTTCTTGCAATGGTAGGTGTGATCGGCTGTTTCGATAATATAATGTTTATGCTGTTCGTCGTAGTCCACAGTGCTAATGTGTTGATTGGTTTTCACCGTCAGTTGGTGTTGTAGCGCTTTGATAATATCACTTAAACCCGCCGGAAAGGTATAGCTGCGCATGATGGATTTATCGCGTGGCCGTTTGCGAAACAACATATCTGCCGGCACATCGGCAACAGGTTGGCAGAGCACCGCAGCCAACGCATGTTGAAACACCTCATCGTAATTTTTAGCACCAACCAGACTCCCGTAATAATTCGCCACCGACTGATCATCTTTACGCAGTGAAAAAATACGCCAAGCATGGCGAATCAATTCAATAAAGTGCAGACGTGAGGGGATAGAGCAGATCGCATTATCCACCCACAAACGATAACGCAGTTTTTTGCGTGCTTGCATTTGATCCATTAAACCCAAACGTTTTAAGATGCTCAACAAACGCGTATACGAATTAAAACAGGTATGTGTGCCCATCTCGATCCAGAAGTCGGATTGATCATTGGTTTTGTCATCGGCTTTTTTATTGATTTGGGCGGAATGAAAACAGCCACCGCACTGTGCTTCTTTTTCCAGCACCATTACATTTAAACCGGCTTGTTTTGCTTCAAAGGCCATCGCTAAGCCGCTAATGCCTGCACCGATGACTATCATATCGTATTGTGTATCCATGACCCGACTCCAGCATTTCAAGGCAATGAGTGCAATAGCGATAAGGCAGGGCTATAAGTTAAGCAATCAACGCTTTCATCATGTGACAAGGATGCTCTGTGTTAATATGCCACACAAGTGATGCAATTCGTCACATGGTGATATGTGTCACATTTAGCTACTCAATCCGGCGACAGTCTTCCGCCCATGGCAAGACCAAGGAGTCTGATATGATCAAAGAAAGCAGAAAACTAGAATTGATGCATGATGAACAAAGTAATTTAGAAATTATCGTAGCCGTTTCAGCAATGGTTGGAGTTATCGGGCTCGCCACTTCCATCTTTTAAGCACAGAGCAACAGTGATTCAAGAGCCTGCCTTTTGGGGCAGGCTCTTTTTATGAGGTCAGTTTAGGATCATATGAAGCAGGGATGATTCGGAGGCATGATGCTTTCGGAGCTGGTTTTGTGTTTGTGAATGCTTGCGATGTGTTCGTGAAGCTCGTGGCGGATTTGTATTAAATCGCAGAGTTGGCAGTATTTTGTTACAGTTGCCTCATGCGCAGAATAGATGAAATCGAACCGTTTCGGGTGATGCAATTGCTTGAGCGCGCCAAAGAGCTGGAAGCGGCAGGCCGAACGGTTATTCACATGGAAATCGGTGAGCCTGATTTCGCGACTCCGGCATCCGTAATCGCAGCGGCGCACGAACACTTGGATCGGGGTGATTGTTTTTATACGCATTCAACTGGTAATCCTCTCTTGCAAGAGGCTTTATCGGCTTGGTATCAAGAGGAATATGGGCTAAATATTGACTCACGCCGTATCTTGATCACGCCCGGCACATCGGGAGCTTTTAGTCTGCTCTATGCCGTTTTACTGGAGGCTGGTGAATCGGTGCTGTTGCCGGATCCGGGTTATCCTTGCCAGCGTAATTTCATCCGCTTGGCTGGTGGTCGGCCAATCCAGATTCCGGTTGGCCCTGATAGTAAATACCATCTCACTGCCGCCATGCTTGAACAGCACTGGACGAATAGCACGCGAGCAGCATTGCTCATCAATCCTTCCAATCCAACCGGTACGATTGTTGATGATGATAACATGGCAGCGCTGGCAACAAGCTGTCGGGAGCGGGGCGGTTATTTCATTTCGGATGAAATTTATCATGGTCTGAGTTATGGCGTGAAGGCGCGTTGTGCACTGGAGTTCGATGCCGATGCGATTGTGGTGAATGGTTTTTCCAAGCGCTGGGCGATGACCGGCTGGCGCATTGGTTGGGTCATTGTGCCGGAGCATTTGATTGATGCTTGTCGGCGGGTGATGCAGAATATATTTATTGCAGCCCCCACTCTATCCCAGCATGTTGGCATTACCGCCTTGCAATCGAGGGCGCAAACCGAGCTGATGCGGCAAGCCTATGACCAGCGCCGCAGCGTATTGCTTGAGGCTTTGCCCGGACTTGGCTTCGATGTTGCGGTTGAGCCGCAAGGGGCATTTTACATCTATGCCAATGTCAGTCGTATTACAGATGATGCCCGCACACTGTGTTGGGATATCCTGGAGCAGGTTGGGGTGGCGATTACACCCGGTGAAGATTTTGGTTCGTATCAGGCTAATCAGCATGTGCGTTTTTCGTATGCAACCGGCTTGGATGATATCCGTGAGGGGATTGCTCGCCTCAACGTGTATATGAGGGAGGCTGGTCATGGCGCAGCTTAATAGTCGTGAAGCGGCATGTCTGGCCGACCTGAAGCAGAATATTCGTAACAGCAATGTGAGAACCGCGGTGGCTGATATGTTTAAGCGGGCGCGTTCGAGCGCCTCAAACAATGAGAAGTCAGAGGGGGAGCAGGCAGGCATATATTTCGCCGCGCTGGCTGATTATACACCACAGAATCAAAACTTACCCATGCGTGCAGCACGCAGTTATCACAAAGCGGGTTTGTGTGCAGATGCCGCCCGCTGGTATTTGGAGGCAGCCGAGCGTTATGCTCTGATGCATCAAATGACCCAAGCGATTGCCACCCTGCGTTTGTATAATGAGCTGGCACCGGGAGAGCATAAGGGTCCAAGGCGGATACTCAGTATTTGCCGTGAGCAGGGACAGACGGGCAGTGGTTTGTATGAGTTTTTATCCGTAAAAGATAAAGCGGTTCACATCTTGCGGCCTGAAGATATTTTTGTGATGTTTGATGATGCCACCTTTGAAGCTGCACTCGATGCCATGCTTGGACGGCAATTGCAACGTGGTGAGATGCTCACACGCACCGGCGATCAAGCTGAATCTATTTTTGTTCTTGTGCATGGGCGGGTGGAAAGTTTTCTAACACTGGCGGGCAAACGTACGCATCTTGGTTGTTTTACTCAGGGTGATATTTGCAGTGTCACAGCTTATTTTACCGGTGGGCGACGCAGTGCTGAAATGATTGCAACCGAAGCGACCGAGTTGCTTGAACTGCCGTACAAAATACTTGATGATTTGTGTAAAAAGTCGACGGATTTTCGTGATCAGCTGGAAGCGTTGTATAGCTCGCAAATTCTGATTAAACAATTGGCACTCGCGCCGTTGTTCTGTCAGCTGGATGCGACGATACGCAAGGAAGTTGCTCATCATATGCAGCTTCAACGTGTGCCGGCTGGTACGTTGATTTTTCAGGAAGGTGATGCCGGTTGTGATGTCTATCTGGTGCGCAGTGGTTCTGTTGCGATGAACCTGAACCTGAATGGGCAGGAACGATTGTTTAAAACGGTCAAGTCCGGCGGTCTTCTTGGTGAGATCAGTGTGGCGATCAAGGGTTGGCGAGCGACCACAGCACGAGCGATTTCAGATTGCCAGGTATTGAAGCTCGATGGTGATGTGTATCAGCGTTTGTTTGATGATCAGCAAACACTTCGGGATGAATTGGAACGACGTAAAAAGATTCAGATCGATGCTGGCCGGGAATTTGTCCGACAATTGAATCAGGTTGAGGGTGATGATACCTGTGAAATATTGTTAAATGATATTTGGAGTGAATCAGCTGATGCAAAATAAGTTGAAAGCAAACAAGTTGGTGCCGAGTAAGCTAACCATCGTCGCCGATGATCATATTTGGGGTGCTGAAGCCGCCTTTTCGAATCTTTCCGGTTTCGATGTGGATTTGCGCCTGCTGGAGAATAAGCAGATTAACCGTGCCTGTTTAAGCGATGCCGATATTCTATTGACGCGTTCATCCACACGGGTAAATGCTGATCTGCTGGCCGAAACTTCGGTGCTTTTTGCCGCAACGGCTACCATTGGTGATGATCATTATGATACGTCCTGGCTTGATGCTCATGGTATCTGCTGGGCCAATGCGGCCGGATCATCAACAGGCTCGGTGCTGGAATACATGTTGACGGTATTCCTCGATTTGCATGCTCGCAAGGTCATCAATATTCCACAAACAAGCATCGGTATTATTGGTGCAGGTCGTATTGGTGGTGCTTTGGCATTGCTCTGTGAACGACTGGGTATGACAGTATTGCTCAACGATCCACCCCGAGCGCGGCAAGAGGGGGGTGAAACATTTAGCACTCTGGATGAAGTGCTGGCTGAGGCCGATATACTGAGCATGCATACACCGCTGATTCATCGTGGTGAAGATTGCACTGTGCATTTGTTGTCGCGGGCGCAAATGAGTGCCTTTCATGGCAAGGGAATCATCAATGCCGGACGTGGTAGCTGTCTGGATAATGCAGCCTTATGTGCTTGGCTCGATGAGGGTGATGGACGTTTTGCTGTGCTCGATTGTTGGGAAAATGAGCCCGCGCCGTTGGCTGCTCTGATCAAGCATAGCGGTATGATGATTGCCACACCGCATATCGCAGGCCATTCGGTTGAAGGCAAAGCCGCCAACACCCAGTATATTTATAACGCGCTTTGTCGGTTTCTAAATATTCAACAGATATGGGATATGACGGATGATTTGCCCGATTTTCCAGCCCCCCTTGATCTATCCAATGAAGGATTCAAACAGACGAACAGCTGGCAGACATTGCATGTCACCAGCACAGCTCTCTACCCTATCCTCAACGATGATCAGGCCATGCGTTCATGGGCTGATTTCCCGACGCTTGAACTGGCCAAAGCGTTTGCAATATATCGTCGCAACTATCCGGCCAGACGCGCATGGCAGCATGCGCCGATCATGCTCGGGGGGGCGGATACGGATACAATCAACATGGCACAAGCTATCGGCTTAAAAATTGTTTAGGTTTGGCTGATGACTATTTCAAAACATAATTTGGTCTGGATGGACTTGGAAATGACAGGTCTTGATCCGGAAAAAGAAACGATTATCGAGATCGCAACCATCATCACCGATAGCGAAATGAACATCCTGGCCGAAGGGTCTAGCCTGGTGATTCATCAGCCGGATTCCTTTCTCGATGCCATGGATGAGTGGAATACCAGCCATCACGGCGCATCCGGCTTAACAGCGCGAGTCAAAGCTTCGCAGCTCACTATGCGTGATGCAGAAGAGCAGACACTCGATTTTATCAAACAATATGTGCCTGCAGGCATATCACCGCTGTGCGGTAATTCGGTGCACCAGGATCGGCGTTTTCTGCTGCCGTTCATGCCGGAGTTGGAAGGCTATCTGCATTATCGCAATATCGATGTCAGCACGATTAAGGAGTTGTCGCGGCGCTGGTACCCCAAAATGCGTCCTCCACGCAAGCAGGCGGCTCATTTGGCGCTCGTTGATATTCGTGAGTCCATCGAAGAGCTGGTTTGGTACAGGCAACATTTGTTTCGTTAATATCGAGTAGTTTGTCGCTTTAACGTTTCATTGTTGTCGTTTTCCGGTGATGCAATAAAAGAGCGCTACAGTTAAGCTCGCGGCATGCGTTTTGCCCCTTTTTCTCATCTTCACAACCATTCGGATTTCTCCCTGTTGGGGGCGACTACCTCGATTGATGGCTTGCTTAAAAAAGCCGTTGAACTCAAACAGCCTGCGGTAGCACTGACCGATTACGGCAATTTGTTCGGGGCGATTGAATTTTATTCCAAAGCCATGCGTCTGGGTATCAAACCGATTCTGGGCTGTGAAGTGTATCTCTGTGATGACCACACCAAGCGTGTGGCGGAAGGGCCGCGCGGGCCGCGTTTTCCGCAATTGGTGTTGTTGGCACGCAACAACAAGGGCTGGAAAAATCTACTTAAACTGATCTCCGTTTCGTATATGGAAGGTTTTTATTACAAACCGCGTGTGGGCAAAGCCTTTTTGGCCGAACATGCCGATGGGCTGATTGCACTCTCTTCCGGCTGGAATGGTGAAGTGGAAAAGTGTTTGCAAAAAGGTGATCGCCAAGCCGCCAAAGAAGCTGCATTGGCGTATAAAAACCTATTTCATGAACACTGTTTCTTTCTTGAATTGCAACGCCATGGGGCTGCTGGTCAGGAGGATATCAATCGCCAAGTGATTGCTCTGGCGCATGAACTGGATATTCCGCTGGTGGCTAGCAACAATTCTCATTTTCCAGAACGAGAAGATTTTCAGGCGTTTGAAGCGATGTTGGCCTTGCAGCAAAACCGTACCTTAAACGATGATGTGTCGGGACATTTTACACCCGAATATTATCTCAAGTCGTATGCGGAGATGGCCGAACTGTTTGCCGATATTCCGGAAGCCTTAGAAAACACCATGCATATCGCCAACCGCTGCAATGTCGATTTGCAGTTCGGGCATTATCAATTGCCCGATTTCCGCCCGCCCATTGATATGGATTTAAGTGCTTACATGCGTTTGCAATCACAGGAAGGCTTGGATTCACGCTGGCCGGCGATTTTGGCAGGCAGTCCGGATGCCGATCGTGCAGTCTATGATGCCCGCCTCAAATTTGAGCTGGATATTATCATTGAAATGAAGTTTCCCGGTTATTTTCTGATCGTTTCGGATTTTATCCTGTGGGCCAAGCATCAGGATATTCCGGTGGGGCCGGGGCGTGGTTCCGGTGCCGGCTCGTTGGTGGCCTATGCCATGAAGATCACCGATCTCGATCCGATTAAATATGGCCTGTTGTTTGAACGTTTTTTGAATCCTGAACGTGTATCCATGCCCGATTTCGATATCGATTTCTGCATGACCCGGCGTGAAGAAGTTATTCGTTATGTGACCGACAAATACGGCGAAGAAAAAGTGGCGCAGATTATCACCTATGGTTCGATGAAGGCGAAAGCGGTCGTGCGCGATGTTGGGCGTGTGTTGGCGATGGAATTATCCAAGGTTAATACGATTGCCAAATTGATCCCCAACGATATGAAGATGACACTCGATAAAGCCTTGGTCGAAGAGCCTAGATTGGCTGAAATGCTGAATAAGGATGATGAGGTGGCGCGTTTGTTTGATCTGGCCAGACGGCTGGAAGGTTGCCATCGCAATGCCGGCAAACATGCTGCCGGTGTGATTATTGCCAGTCGGGATTTAACCGAGACTGCACCGCTGTTCAAAGTCGCCGGTGAAGAAGGCAAAGTGGTGCAGTGGGACATGGGCAACAGTGAAAAAGTCGGGCTGGTGAAATTTGACTTTTTGGGTTTGAAAACCCTGACCGTGATCGATATCGCCTGCAAATTGATCAAACAATACGATGACAGGCCCGAAGCCAAGGATTTTGATATTACCACCATCCCCATGCATGACGAGCCAACCTTCAAGCTCATGCAGCGCGGCCAGACAGCAGCCGTATTCCAAGTGGAATCCTCCGGTATGCGCGATTTGCTTACGCGCCTGCTACCCGACTGTTTTGAAGATATTATTGCGCTGGTGGCGCTGTATCGCCCGGGGCCATTGGAATCGGGCATGGTGGATACATTTATCGCCTGCAAACATGGCGCTCAGGAAATCGTATACCTGTTGCCGCAGCTCAAGCCGATTTTGCAGGAAACCAATGGGGTGATCCTGTATCAGGAGCAGGTGATGCAGATCGCTCAGGTGCTGGCGGGTTTCTCGCTCGGCCAGGCTGATATGTTGCGTCGTGCGATGGGTAAGAAAAAACCCGAAGAGATGGCCAAGCAGCGTGAGTTTTTTATGGCCGGAGCTGAAAAAGAAAAGGTAGACCTCGATAAGGCCGAACAGATTTTTGATCTGATGGAAAAGTTTGCCGGTTACGGTTTTAACAAGTCCCATTCCGCCGCTTATGCTTTGATTTCGTATCAAACCGCCTATTTGAAAACCCATTTCCCTATCCCCTTCATGGCCGCGACCTGTTCGTGCGATATGGGTAATACCGATAAAATCGCCGGACTGGTGACCGATTGCCGCAATATGGATATCGAAATATTGCCGCCCCACATCAATGCATCCGAGTGGGAATTTCGACCCGAGCAAGGCGCAATCCGCTATGGGCTGGGTGCGATCAAAGGAGTCGGCGAAGCCGCTGTGAAAGCAGTAGTGCAGGAACGCATTGATAACGGGGCGTTCGATAACTTTGAAGCATTGATCATGCGAGCACCACCGCGCAGCTTGAATAAACGTATTTTAGAGGCAACGATCAAAGCCGGTGCCTTGCATGGTCTGATTCCCCATCAACGCGCGGCCTTGGATGGCTTGGCTGAAACACTCGAAAAACTCAGTCGCAAACGCAAAGAATTTGCCTCCAATCAATCGGCATTGTTTGAAATGGCCGAACCGCAAAGCAATCAGGGTTTCCCCTTAACTCAAGTTTGGAGTCCGGGCGAAGCCTTGCAGGCCGAACGTGATGTGCTCGGTTTTTATCTTACCGGTCATCCGTTGGAGGCCTATTTGAATCGATCCAGTGGTTTGAGTGATTGCAATTTGAGTGAGCTTTCAAGCCGCGAAAATGATGCTCAGATTGTTGTGGCGGTGGGTGTGTCCAGCATTCGCCCGTATCATGGTGGCCGTGGCACGATGGCGTTTGTGCAATTGGAAGATTTGCACGGGCAGGCTGAAATGGTGGTTTTTGCCGATCTGTACGGTGAAGCGGCGGAACTACTGGCCACCGATCAACCGTTGTTGGTGGCTGTTCGAGTGGATAAATCCCGAGGCGATGAGCCGACTCTGGTAGCTGAAGCGATTGCATCCCTGCATGATATTTTACCCGAGTTGGTCCGTGAAATTCAGATTTCTGCGGGCAGTATCGCCTGGGATGAAATCACTCTGGCGCGGCTCAAGGCGGCAGCTAAGGGTGGTAAAGCACGTCTTTCATTCCATGTGCGGCTGCCTGACGCTAGTCTTGCCCTCTTGCAGACGGGTCCGTGCATCCATTGGGATGATGAATTGAAGGCGCAGCTGGAAGCGCGTTTTTCGCCGGAGTCGGTATTTTTGCGCTGCAATGCATGGCAACCGCCACGCAAACAGCAGGTTAAACGCGGCAATTGGTCGAACAAATAACCGTCTGGCAAGTAAGCGCATGATGATCAAGCGCGCTGAAATCAAGCGCGAGCGGCCGAAAAGGCCTGAGAAAGGAGATATAAGTGGCTTATAGTTATCTGGAATTTGAACGTCCTATTGCTGAATTAACATCCAAAATTGATGATTTGTCGGGTATGGGTTCCGGCTCCGGTGTGAATATCTCCGAAGAAGTCGAACGCCTGAATGAAAAACGCGACAACTTAATCGAACAAATTTACAGCAAGGCAAGCCGTTCACAGATTTGCCAGTTATCTCGGCACCCGGATCGGCCTTATATCCTTGATTATATTCCGATGATTTTTGATGATTTTCAAGAACTGCATGGTGATCGTGCGTTTGCCGATGATGGGGCGATTGTTGGTGGAATTGCCAATTTCCGTGGCAAGAGTGTGATGGTGGTCGGGCATCAAAAGGGGCGCGATACCAAAGAAAAATTAAAACGTAACTTCGGCATGCCGCGTCCGGAGGGGTACCGCAAAGCCCTGCGTTTGTTTAAACTCGCCGAACGCTTTGATATGCCGGTATTGACGTTTATCGATACTGCTGGCGCATGGCCGGGTATTGATGCGGAAGAGCGTGGGCAAAGTGAAGCGATTGCTCGTAACCTGCAAGAGTTGGCGGCTCTTAACGTGCCGGTGATTTGCACTGTGATTGGCGAAGGTGGTTCGGGTGGTGCGCTGGCTATTGGCGTGGGTGATCGCATGTATATGCAACAGTTCTCGACCTATTCCGTTATTTCACCGGAAGGTTGTGCGGCGATTTTATGGCGTGATAAAGCCTTTGCTGGTGATGCCGCCGAGGCATTGAAACCGACAGCCAAGGATTTGCTCAAGTTGAAATTGATTGATGGCATTATTCCTGAACCCAGTGATGGGGCACATCGCAATGTGGAAGCTGCCGCAGAATTGATTGCCGAGGTGCTGGAAAAAGCACTGGATGAATTGATTGCATTGCCGCAACAACAATTGCTGGCCGAGCGTCAGCAGCGTTTACGTAATCTCGGTGAGTTTAATTAATGCATGACTGACCAGTATTCCAACACACCACCACAGATTACAAATATTGCCACCAGCATTGCCGTCAAACTTATTCAGCGTGAATCGGTTACACCGGAAGATGGCGGCTGCCAGAATTATATCGAGAAACTATTGGCTCCTCTGGGTTTTGTACGCACCCATATCGATTGCAATGGCATCACCAACAGCATGTATACACGAGCTGGTGAATTAAACGGCACTCTGGCTTTTGCCGGCCACACCGATGTTGTGCCAACAGGGCCTGTTGACCAATGGCCACATCCACCCTTTGCCGCTGTCATTGAAGATGGTGTATTGCATGGCCGTGGCGCACAGGACATGAAGGGTGGCATCGCTTGTTGGATTGCTGCAGTGGCTGGATTATGTGGCGAATACACGCCATTGCCGAGCGTTCAAATACTGATCACCTCCGATGAAGAAGGCGACTCAATTGATGGCACTATCCGCATTTTGGAATACATGCAGGAGCATGATTGCCTGCCTGATGCCGCTATTATCGGCGAGCCTTCGTGTGCGCAGCAGGTCGGCGACACCATCCGTCGCGGTCGCCGTGGCGTAGTGCAAGTGCGTGCTGAGTTTCATGGCAAACAAGGCCATTCGGCCTATCCGCAGGATGCGGACAATGCCATTCACCATGCTGCTCCAGCTCTGGCGAATATTGCAGCCATTGATTGGGGTGAGGCGGCTCTTGGTTTCCCCGCCACCAGTTGTCAGATTACCAATGTGCAAGGTGGCACTGGCGCTACAAATGTGATTCCGGGTAGCTGTGAAGCGCTAATCGATATTCGTTATAACCCAGCCAATGATTTTGCAGCAATCAAAACCAGCATCGAAGCGGCTTGTGCCGATTGTGAAACCACCTTGATTTTTGATCATGTGGCTACTGCTTTTTCAACGCCCGATGGCCCCTTTCTCGATCTTGTATGCAACAGCATTCAACATGTCACGGGTCTTACAAGCTTGCGCGATACCGGCGGCGGCACCTCCGATGGCCGTTTTCTGGCTGCGGCAGGCATTGCAGTGGCGGAATTGGGCACCACCAACAGCACCATTCATCAGGTGGGTGAACAGGTTGCAGTGGCGGAATTGGACGTGCTGACAAAAATATATAGTGAAATCATTGAAAATTTTGAGGTTCAATCATGAGTAACAAACTCGGCAGTCAACGCAACCGACCAGAAAAAGCATTGGAAGTATTCGATAACCCGAATCCGGAACGTGATTATCATATCCGTATCGATTCGCCTGAATTTACCTGTCTGTGCCCGAAAACAGGGCAACCGGATTTTGCCGAGATTAAACTCGATTATGTGCCCGATCAGCAATGTGTGGAATTGAAATCATTGAAACTGTATTACTGGAGTTTCCGCGATGAAGGCCATTTTCATGAAAAGGTCACCAATATGATTGCCGATGATTTGATCAAACTACTCGATCCGCGTTATTTGAAAGTGCAGGCAGTGTTTAATGTGCGCGGTGGTGTGTATACCACGGTGGAAGTCGAACACCGCAAGGCCTGATACACACGATGTCATTACTTCCATTCATCAAAATGCAAGCGCAGGGCAATGATTTTATCATTCTCAACGGTTTAAACGCCCCATTACCGGAACTGAATGAACGTTTTGTCCGGCGTATCACCGAGCGCCGCTATGGCATTGGTTGCGATCAATTGTTGGTTTTGCAAGCCAGTGATCGCGCCGATGCGGCCATGCGCATTTTTAATAATGATGGCTCAGAAGCTGCCAACTGCGGCAATGGCTTGCGCTGTGTCGGTGAATTGTTGATGCAGCTAAGTGGCAAAGAGAGTGTATCTATCGCCTTGGCTGATCGCATTGTCAGCTCCAGCCGCACAGAGAAAGGTATTCGTATCGATATGGGGGCTGCTATCATCACAAGACAACGTGAGTCACATCTCGATGTGGAGATTGGCAATGCCCACAGTGTGTTTTTTGAAACGATTGATGATTTCCCCAATGATCGAAACATCGAAATTGTCACCGGCCAGGTCGCTGATCATGTGTACATCGA
>CAZKHV010000017.1:0-13602 GCA_964552605.1 uncultured Zetaproteobacteria bacterium
CATACATCGGACTCGACACCACATCAGCTAGACCGCCAACGCCGACCGGCCGACCGAGCCGAACCGGCATATCAAACACGTCTTCGGCCAATTCCACCATGCCCTCGAGCAAGGACGAGCCGCCGGTGAGAACCATGCCTGCTGCTACCAGTTCCTGATAACCGGAGCGCTGCAATTCATCGCGTACCATTTCAAACATCTCTTCCACGCGTGGCTCCAAGATCTGCGCCATCACCTGACGTGGCATGGGCCTTGGATCGCGACCTCCCACACTGGGGATTTCAATTTGATCTTCGGGCGGCACCAACGATGTCATGCAAGCACCATATTTGCGTTTCAACTGATCGGCTTCGCGTGCCGAGGTACGCAGACCAATAACCAGATCGTTGGTCAAATGATCGCCACCAATCGGAATAACATGGGTATGCCGAATCGAACCGTTGAGAAAAATCGCCACATCGGTAGTACCGCCGCCGATATCGACCAGCACCACACCCATGTCCTTTTCATCCTGCATCAATACCGCTTCACTCGATGCCACCTGTTCCAGCACCATATCGGATACATCCAGATCACAGCGATTGCAGCATTTGATAATATTCTGAGCCGATGACACAGCACCTGTCACCACATGCACTTTGGCTTCCAAGCGTACACCGGACATACCGATGGGTTCACGAATACCATCCTGATTATCGATAATGTATTCCTGCGGCAAAATATGCAGCACCTTCTGATCGGCTGGAATATTCATTGCACGCGCCGCATCAATCACCCGATCCACATCTTCGCGTCCAACTTCGTTGTTTTTGGTCGCCACCACACCATGGCTGTTATAACCACGGATATGCGAGCCTGCGATGCCGGTAAAAACAGCTTGAATATCGACACCAGCCATGAGTTCGGCTTCTTCCACCGCCAGACGAATCGATTCAACCGTACTTTCAATATTCACCACCACACCCTTGCGTAGGCCGCGAGAGGGGTGAGTACCCATGCCAATAACATCGATTTTTCCATCCGGCCCCGCTTCAGCCACAATACAAGCGATTTTACTGGTGCCGATATCGAGTCCGACCAGCACCTGATCATGTTTGGCCATCAAATCACCCCCCCATGTCCAGCGGGTCGAATAAACCAACGCGATTGTAGCCGCGCATCGACGCGCCAATGGCGGTTAAGCCAGCGCGGTTGTTGCATAAAGCGGTTGATATGATTGATCACCTTAACCTCGTTGCTCTGCGGAATCAGCCAAGAGACACCGCGTGAAAAATAAATTTGCCAATATTGATTGCTGGCCCGAATCTCACTCAGGCTGGCCAGTTTATTGCTGCCTTGCTGCGCAATCGCATCCAGTATGCGTTTGACTTGTGCCAACTGATCCTGATTGACCCGCAGCAAGGGTAAATCAGGTGATTCACCTTTGTTCAACAAACGATAAGCCACGCCGAGCTCATCAAACAAATGCAACTGCCCTTGTTCATCCTGCCACAGTGCGGTTGGTACCCGCGCATCGGCTTGAATACGCATACGATCGGGCAAGATGCGGGTAATACGCACCGCTTCCAGATCCGGGATGTTGTTCAACCATTGCTGCCGTAAATGATCCGGCTGCATACTGATGAAATCTTTTTTCGGCATGGCTGCCAATTGCGCTTCAATGGCCGCTTTGATGGGTGCATCCGCAGCAATATCCCAGGCTTTAGTGCTCCACTTTTCATTCAGCCACAATGCGCTGCTTGTGGTCAGCCCAAGAGCGACAATCAGCATCAGTATACGTCCCATACGTTGCAAACTGAGACGCTGCGATGCTTTCTTCACTTCAGGCTTGGTGCGCCGTTGATTTGAACGGCCTTGTTTGGAATGGTCTTGCTTGGAACTAACCACCGAACGGCTCATGTAGCACCTCCCTGATCGCGCAACGTGCCATGTTCAAGACCGGCACAATCAATCAAACGCAAACACAGACGGCTAAAGTCGATACCTGCCGCCGCTGCAGCCTTGGGTAATAAGCTCGTTTCGGTCATGCCTGGAATAGTGTTGATTTCCAGAATCATCGGCTCACCACCGGAGCCTACAATCATGTCCACACGCGGTGCGCCCGTGCAACCGGTCGCAGCCACAGCCTGCTCCGCCCGCTGCATGCAATAAGCCAGGGTTTCAGCCGGCAAACGTGCCGGACAATAATAATCGGTTGCACCTTTGGTATATTTGGAGGCGTAATCATACACACCGGAATGCGGCGCAACTTCTACCGGAGCCAAGGCTGTGCCATGCAACACAGACACGGCAATTTCCACACCCTTCACCGGCAATTCAGCCATCCACTGACTCGCTGTATCCAGATTCAAAGCCTGCCAATCGGCAGCCGATTCGACATGATGCAAACCAATGCTCGATCCTTCGGCTACCGGCTTGATAAACACCGGATAACGCAGCGGACCATCCGCTTCAATGGCGATATCGACAGGCGTTTTCAAACCGGCATGCTGCAAAACCTGTTTGCAGAGGACTTTATTCATGCACAGCGCCGATGCCGTTACACCTGAACCGGTATAAGGAATCGCCATAGTTTCCAACAAGCCCTGCACACAGCCGTCTTCACCGAAGGTGCCGTGCAGGGCGATAAAAGCTGTTTGAATATCAGCGGCCAGAATACTTGCCGCCCAGTTATCGGTCAGATCAATACCTACGACATCGAGTCCGGCAGACTGTAAGGCCGCCAATACGGCTGCTCCAGATTTCAGAGAAATATCGCGCTCGGCGGAGTTCCCCCCCATCAATACACCCACACGGCCGAGTGACGAGCTCACCACAGCGTTCATGCTTCGCCTCCCGTTGCATGATGGACTTGGGGATTTTCAATCACCCGCACTTCCGGCTCCAATTCAATGCCGGACTGCTGTTGCACCACCCGCTGAGCATGCTCAATCAAGGCCACGATATCGGCACAACTGGCACCACCCTCATTGACGATGAAATTAGCATGTTGCTCTGAAATACGAGCTCCACCAATACGAAAACCTTTCAATCCGGCAGCCTCAATTAAACGGGCGGCATAATCACCAACCGGATTCTTGAACACCGAACCGCAATTGGGCTGGGATAACGGTTGTGTGGCCGAACGCCGTGTGCGCATACTGCGTATACGTTCACGAATCTCTTCAGGATGATCCGTACGCAATTCAAAGCTGGCCGATAAAACCAGACTACCGCTTGGCAACGCCGTATGGCGATAACTGATATTCAAACTATCGGCGCTGCACTGCTGTATTTCGCCATCCGGCAACACCACCTCAATATGACGTAAGGTATCGGACACCTGCTGCGCAAAACAACCGGCATTCATTGCAATGCCACCACCGATATCACCGGGTACGGTCGCCATAAATTCGCATCCGGTCAAACCATGTTCAGCACATTGTCGTGCAACGCGACTCATACGCGCACCGGCCTCAACCGTCACAGAACAGCCATCAATAACAATCGCATTGAGCTCACTTAAATCCATGATTAAACCATCAAAACCACTATCAGGGATAAGCATATTACTACCGCGCCCCAGTGGCAGAATCGATACATCTGCAGGTAAGAGTTTCATGCTGGCAATTGCAGCAGCCCGATTGTTCGGTCTGAAAAACCAGCGTGCCACGCCACCCACCATCAGCGTGGTATGCCGTGCCATGGATTCATGTTCCAGCAACACTCCCAGGCCACTGATCTGCTCACTCCAGTCACCGACTATTGCACCTGGTTGAGCATCTATGGCTGCATTGACCTGACTCATCATGCAGCCCCTTCACGCATCCGACTGGCCAAGCTGCCAATCGAGCCTGCCCCCATCATCAACACAATATGGCCTGCCGCCAGTGCTTGATCGGCACACAGTTTGGCGGCATCCAAATCAGCCAACAGGCTCACACCACGATGACCTCGTGCCAGCATACCTTCTTGCAGGTGAGCGCTGTCAATGCCTTCAATCGGTGTTTCACTGGCCGCATAAATCGGCAACAACGCCACCTCATTGGCCGCATCGAATGCACCCATAAAGTCATCCATCAAATCACGTGTGCGGCTAAAACGATGTGGCTGAAAAATGGCCGTAATATGTTGATCCGGCCAACAGTCCCGAGCCGCAGTTAATGTGGCCATCACTTCTTTTGGATGGTGGGCATAGTCATCCACCAAAATGCCATCGCCAATTTGTCTGCGTTGAAAACGACGTTGAATGCCTTCAAAGGATGCAAACGAGCTACGAATAGTCTCAATATCAATACCGATATCCAATAAAACAACCATTGCCGCCAAGGCATTTTCAGCATTGTGACGACCCGGCATGGGTAAATGAAACAGTCCCAGATCACCGGACTCACGGCTGGCAACACGAAACGATTGCCCCTGATCATCTGCTTCGGTATGCAACAAGTGAATATCAGCCTGCGGACTGCTGCCATACGTCGTGACCGGTTTATGCAAGTTCGCTCGCAATGCCGCGACATTGGGATGCTCATGATGCAACACCACCCGACCATAAAACGGCACCAGATTGACAAAGCTCTCAAAGGCCTGCATCAACGTTTCAAAATCACCATAATGATCCAGATGTTCGGGATCGATATTACTGACCACAGCAATCGTCGGTGATAAACGCAGGAATGATCCATCACTTTCATCGGCTTCGGCCACCAGCCACGGACTGGCACCAAGCCGGGCATTATTGCCACAAGCAGTCAAACGACCACCAATCACATAGGTAGGGTCCAAACCGGCCGTTTCCATGCCATGCGCAATCAGGGAAGTCATGGTAGTTTTGCCATGGCTACCGGCTACGGCAATGCCCTGTTTCATGCGCATCAATTCGGCCAGCATATCGGCGCGCGGAATCACCGGCACACCTTGCTTTTGAGCCGCTGCAATTTCAGGATTACTAAGATCAATAGCGGAAGATACCACCACCACTTGTGCATCCGCCAAGTTCTCGGCGGCATGGCCAATATGCACATCGATGCCCAAATCACGCAAACGTTGCACATTCGGACTCAATGCCGCATCACTGCCCTGCACACTAAAACCCTGATTAAACAACAGTTCGGCAATACCGCTCATGCCGATGCCACCGATACCGATTAAATGGATGTGCTGTACACGTGTTTTCATGCACTCACCCCACTTTTTTGAGCATCATTAAGTGTGCTCGCCGTCTCAATAAATAAACCGGGCAAATAGTCAGCCAATACCTGCAATTGTTTCTGCCGCGCATCGTATGGTGCTTTGGCTACTGCGGCCTGACTCATCTGATTCAACGCATCCGTATCAAACAATAGTTTTTCGATATGTCCGGCCAATGATTCCGGATTCAAGCTCTGTTGATCGAGCACCATCGCCGCACCGGCCTCAGCCAGAGTATTGGCATTATGACGTTGATGATCATCGGCAGCATGCGGCAAGGGCACAAACAAGCTCGGCAGCCCACAACAGGCCGATTCACTGACCGTCATCGCACCTGCCCGCGCCACCATCAGGGTACCACTGCCATAAAAGCTGGCCATATCTTCACAAAAGGGCAGCACATCGGCCTTAATATCAGCCTCGGCATACATCGCCCGCACCGTATCCAGAATAGCTGGATCCGCCCCCACGATATGACTAACCGTAAAATTACGGCCTTCACGCGCCAGCAACTGACAAGCTTGAGGTACGGTTTGATTCAACACCCGCGCGCCCTGCGAGCCGCCCAGCACCAACAAGCGCGCAGGCGCATGTGTTTGCCAGCGCGTATTCGCAATCGATTCACGTACGATATTACCCGTCACCATGCGATGAATACGCTGACTCAAATGTTGATTGGCGGCAGCAAAACCGAGCATCATGATCGATGAGAAACGAGCCAGAGTTCGGTTGACTAGTCCTGGCATGGCATTCTGTTCATACAGAATGACAGGAACCCGACTGATCAAGGCTGCCACAACAGCGGCAATACTGGCATAGCCGCCCACCCCAACCAGCACATCAGGGCGCTCCGTTTTCCAAGCCCTGCGAATTGCCACCACAGCGGAAGGCAGCTCCCACAACAGCACCCGCAAGCGCTGCAATAAGCCTGCTCCCTTCACACCGTGCATCGTAAGCAATTGCACCTGCTCACCGCGCTGCGGTAACAACGTCGCTTCCAGGCCGCGCTCTGCACCAACAAAACACACACGCAGTTGCGGCCATTGCACCCGCGCCGCATCAGCCAGCGCCAGAGCAGGCATGACATGCCCGCCGGTTCCGCCACCGGCAATGCAGAGTAAAGGCGTGCGACTCAAAACAACGGCTCCATATCTTTTTCATTCCCTGCAATCGCCGTGGGTGATCTTGTTGGCTGTTCCGACAGGCGTTTTTTATACCGTTTGTTGCCCGGCATATGGCGCTGCACCGAGAAGACCAAGCCCAGCAATATACATTCACCAAACAAGGCACTGCCACCGTAAGATACAAATGGCATCGGCATGCCCTTGGTCGGCAACAAACCCATTGCCGCGCCCAGATTAATCATCAAGGCCGTACCCAAGGTCACGCTACAACCAATAATGAGCAGACGGGAAAACATATCTTCCGTACGCAGTGCCAGCCAAATGGCCCGGCCCAACAACAACGCAAACACAATCAAAAGGGCCAGAATACCAACCAAGCCCAGCTCTTCACCAATGCTCGCTGATATAAAGTCGGTAAAGACTTCCGGTAAATAAAATAATTTTTGTACGCCCTGCCCGACTCCAGTGCCAAACAAACCACCGCTGCCAAAGCCCATCAACGATTGCACCAGCTGATAACCACTGCCAAAACGATCATCCCACGGATCCATAAAACTGGTTAAACGCTGTACCCGGTAGGGAGCTGCCATCACAGCAATCCCGGCAAGCGGAATAAAGCTCAACAACAAGACACACATATGCCGCAGCGGCACACCACCGACAAACCACAGCGCGAAACACACCGAGGACAACAATACAGCACTGCCGAAATCCGGCTGCAACAGCAGCAACGATAATACCGCCACCAAAACAACCAGCATCGGTGCCAGACCGGTGGAAAAACGCTGCAAACGTTCGGGAAAGGAGCCCATATAATAAGCCATATACACGATAACCGCTGGTTTCATCAACTCCACCGGCTGCAAGGTAAGTCCAAAAAGGGAGAACCAGCGCTGTGCGCCATTGATTTCACGCCCCAGCCCCGGAATCAATACGGTAATCAACAGCACAAAACCCAGCCCCAACAAAGGCAAAGCCCCAGCTCGCCACCAGTTCACATCAATGCGCGACAAGCCCCACATGATCAACAGACCGATGGGGATATACACCAACCAATGACTGATGATACGCAACGGATCACCATAACGGACTTCAGCCACGCTGATACTGGTACTATACACCATTAAAATACTGAAACTGAGTAAGGCCACCACGCAGCCGGTCAATATCGGATCCAACGGCGCCAGCGTTTTCACGCTCGTTCGACTCATCTCTTGGCCTCATCTTCAAGCGCTGCAACCGCCGCCATAAAAACATCACCGCGCTGCATGTAATTTTTAAACTGATCCTGACTGGCTGCAGCAGGCGAAAGCAGTACCGGCACTCCGCTTTGCATCTGTGCGGCTTGCTTGACCGCCTGCTGAATTGTTTTAACAAATTTGTACGACACCCCTGCCAAATCGGCCAGTTCTGTAAACGGCTTTACGTCCGTACCAATAATAAACATGTATTCGACATGATGGCTCACAGCGTCCATCAAAGGCGCAACATCCAAGCCTTTGCGCAAACCACCACAAATCCAGATCACCTGATGAAACGATTTTAAAGCCGCTTTGGCAGCATCCGGATTGGTGGCTTTCGAATCATTGAACCATTCCCGTCCATCCACAAGCCCCAGCGATTGCAAACGATGCGGCAGGCCTCTGAAGGAGGTCAGCGATTGACGAATCACACTAGCAGTTAAACCATAGTCCGCTGCCGCTTGTGCGGCCACCGCTAAATTCAAATGCTGATGCATTCCTCTAGCAGGCAAATCATCGGATTTTACCGTATGACAATCATCGTAATGATGCCAGAACACCTGCCATGAACCATCATCATGGCATTGCACTCCGGCATCCAGATCATTAGCAGAGCCCACTCCGAAGCGGCGTACAAACACGCCACGTTGCCGCAAGCTACCGGCCAGTTCATCCCATTCACAATCGGCCGGCAGCATGGCCTTATCGCCCTTAGCCTGCTTGGCAAACAATCGCAACTTGGCCTCTGTATAGCTAGCCATATCCGTATGCATATCGGCATGATCCGGCTGCACATTTAACAATGCAGCCCAGCGCGGACGAATCGGATTGGCGCGCTCAATCTGAAAACTGGACAACTCCAGCACCACACGCGCAGGTTCTACTTCATCAATCAGCTCCAGCATCGGCCTGCCGATATTACCAGCTGCTTCAATACCGCCGGGCAACACATCGAGCATGGTGCTGATCAGAGTCACCGTAGTCGTTTTTCCATTGGTGCCGGTGATCGCAATTAAATCACCCTGATAGCGCTGACCGAACAACTCCAAATCACCATACATCGGCACATCGGCCAAACGCACCGCTTCCAGTGCCGGATGATGCCAATTCACACCCGGACTCACGATCAGGCGGGAAAACTGTTTCAACACATCCGCATTCAATGCGCCCAAATGCAATTCAATATTCAGCTCGCTAGATGCCGTCGCTGATTCATCAAAGCCCTGGCAAGCCAAACCCTGGTCAATCAAATAACGCGCCACCGCCTGACCGGTCTTACCCATGCCGATAATCGCCGTGCTTTGGCTATAGTCGGATGCAGAGCCCGTCTGCTTCAAGGCTGTACTCATCGGATTTTCAAGGTGGATAACGCCACCAATGCCAGAATCAGAGAAATAATCCAGAAGCGCACAATCACTTTCGGTTCCGGCCAGCCCTTCAATTCATAATGATGATGAATCGGAGCCATACGAAATACCCGTTTGCCGGTCAGCTTAAAGCTGGCTACTTGCACCATCACCGATACCGCTTCCAAAACAAACAAGCCACCTGCAATAGCAAACAAAAACTGCTGGTGTACCGCGCAAGCGACAAAGCCCAAGGCACCACCGAGCGCCAACGCCCCCACATCACCCATAAACACCTGCGCCGGATACGAATTGAACCACAAAAAGCCCAAACAACTCCCGACCAGTGCTCCGCAGAATACCGCCAATTCACCCGAGCCCGGCACAAAGGGGATCATCAAGTAAGCCGAGAACTTGGCATGACCAGCCAAATACACCACCACAGCCAAGGCACTAGCCACCATGAACGTCGGCGCTACAGCCAACCCATCCAGGCCATCGGTCAAATTCACCGCATTGGATGCACCGACCAGCACAAACACCACAAACAGCGCATAAAACCAGCCCAAATTCCACTGCGTATTGAGAAACGGCACATCCACAATCGGATCGGTCATGATCATCAAACCAGCCGCCGCAATGCCTCCAAAAAAACATTGCAATAACAATTTCCAACGACCGGCCAAACCTTTCGGATCATGACGAATGATTTTCAGATAATCATCCCACCAGCCAATCATGCCGTAACCCAGTGTCACCATCAGTGCCAACCAGACAAAACCATTGGTTAAATCCGCCCACAATAGAGTCGTGATTGTTAAGGAAAACAGAATCAACAACCCACCCATGGTCGGTGTACCCTGTTTAGCTAAATGGGTTTTTGGCCCATCATTACGAATCGGCTGACCTTTGCCCTGATGCGCTGCCAGCCAGCGTATAAACCATGGCCCCAACACCCAGCACAACACCAATGAAGTCACCAGCGCATAAACGGTACGAAACGTAATATATTGAAACAGGTTAAAAAATGAATACTGATCGGCCAGCGGGTACAGCAAATTATACAGCATGTTTCACCTCCGGCAGGCTTAACAACTGCACGATCCTATCGAGCCCCATCGAGCGTGATGCCTTGATCAGAATTGTATCATCCGAGCCAAACGACTCATCGGCCAAGGCTTCAATAGCGGCCTCAGGTGTGGCAAACCAGCATGCTTGCGGATATTCAGCAGCCAAGGCCTGCATGGCTGTGCCAATCAAATAAGCGCGATCATGTTCGTGCAAAGCAAGAGCATGCAAATCAATAGCGCCATGTGCTTCTACTGATGCCTCGCCCAATTCCGCCATATCACCCAAGACCACAACTTTATCGCCATTCAAGGCCACCAGGGTATCAATGGCCGCCTGCATGGAAACCGGATTAGCATTGTAACTATCATCGAGAATAACACTGCCGTTTTTACCTGCAGCCGATTGCAAACGCCCTGCTTGTGGCTGCCAGTCGGCCAACGCTGCAACAACAGCTTGCAATGCCACAGGCTTAGCCTCGTCATTCAGATGACGCAATACAATGCTTGCTGCAAAAGCGAAATTCGCAGCCCAATGTGCTGCGGGTAAAGCCAGTGTCATCGCCGCTTGTTGATCGTGATAGGTCAATGATAGCTCGCAGCCATCCAGAGCCCAGCTTACTGCATCCCGGCTAGTCTCAGCCATCGATAAACACGGCTGCTGAGTAGCAATATGGTTGGCCGCTAGCAGTTCATCCACACCATCACCCAACGCACACCAATCCGCTCCAGCAAGCAATAAGGCTTTTTCAGCCACTACGCCAGACAAACCACCAAGCCCTTCGGCATGCGCTGCTGTCATACCGGTCAACACGGTAATATCCGGCTGCACTATCGCCGCCAAACGATCCATTTCACCGCACTCGCTAATACCACATTCAATGATGGCGATATCAGTATCCTGCGGCACCGCCAACAAGGTTTGCGGCACACCGATCAAATTATTGAGATTGGCATGTGTCGCTGCGACCTTGAGACCCAATCCGGAAAAACCGGTTTGTAACAGTGAGCGCAGACTGGTTTTGCCATACGAACCACTGATCGCAATCACCGTCGTATCCTGCAAGCGCTGCCGCCAGACATGGGCAATCGCACCAAAAGCCTGCAAGGTATCGTCTACTTCCAGCACACTGCCCGCCAAACCCAATTCCGCCCACAGATGCACGCCGGCCTTATCACCAATCAAGGCCAAGGCATCATCCGCCACCGCGGACGCAAAAGCATGACCATCAAAATTCGGCCCGCGCAAAGCCAGGAACACTTCCCCGGCTTGAAACGCACGCGTATCGGTCACCACCTTCGCAATGCATTCCGGCACCGATCCATGCCAATGGCCGCCGGTGGCCAATTGCAAATCAAGCCCACTCAAGTGCATGCCGTTCAAATACATTCAGTCCGCTCCGAATGGCGTTGATGCAGGTATTTTTCTGCCATACTGGCATCACCCCAAGGCAGACGCAGGCCGCCAATATCCATGTAAGCCTCATGGCCTTTGCCAGCAATAATTAATACATCGCCATCGTGCAGGGCTGCAATGGATTCCGCGATAGCCAACTCACGATCCAACTGCAAATGCACTTCAGCCTGATACGGCTGTTGCATGCCCAGCTCAATTTCCGATGCGATAACGGCAGGCATTTCGCCACGCGGATTATCCGAGCTAATCCAGACCACATCCGCCAACGTCACTGCAATCTCACCCATCTGCGGGCGCTTCTCACGATCCCGTTCACCACCACAACCAAAAAGCACAATCAAGCGTTCACGTGTCAGCTTGCGAGCCGCTTGAAGACAGCGCTCCAAGGCTTCCGGTGTATGGGCATAATCGATATACACCTGCCCTAAACCGGCATCAAGTTCCTGCATGCGACCCGGAGGCGCACTGATATTGCGCAACAAATCCGGCAAATCGGCCAGCGGAATCGCCATCGACACCATCAGCGTCAAGGCCACACAGGCAACATTTTCAGCATGAAAGTCACCCAGCGGAATATCTTCAATCACCACTTCGTCATCACGATATTTCAAACGCAACAAGCCGGGCAATTCCTGCTCCCAAGCCAAGTCTACATCTTTACGAAACAATCCATGGCCGTACCAGCACGCCTGTTCCGGTGCATATTCGCGCACATCGGCATGATCGGCGTTGGCAATCACGTTACCACCGTGCGATGCAGTCTGCTGAATAAACCCCGTCTTCGTGGCCAGATAGGCGGCATAACCACCATGATCCTGTAAATGATCATGACCCATATTGGTCCAGATCGCAGTATTGAAATCGAGCCCGGCAATACGTTGCTGAGCAATGCCATGCGATGAAATTTCACAGGCAACGGCCTGCACATCTTCCAGACAAGCCGAAGCCAACATGGCATGCATGGTCAGCATGGACGGCGTGGTATTGCCGATATCACGGATATCATCGACATCACGCATCCAACCCAGCGTGCCACAACTCCACACCGGTTTATCCTGAAAACGAGCCAGGGCTTCGCGCAACATCCAGGCCACGCTGGTTTTACCATCGGTGCCGGTAATGCCATAATAATGACTGCCCGCACCTTCAGTGCGAAACATGCGACGCAACAATTGACCGGCTTGCTGCATGCTATCCAAGCGCAACACCGGCAACTCTGTCTCAACATCCATGCCAACACTGATTATCGCTACAGCACCCTTTTCCTGCGCCGATGCAGCATAAGCATTCACCTGATCCTGACTGCGCGGCAAACACAGCAACGCATAACCGGGTCTGGCCAATCGTGAATCATCACACAAACCTAAAATATGCACGTCCTGCTCTTTGGAATCGGCAGCAAACTCAACATGCCCCAGTCTGCGAGCCAGATCACACAAGGAGAATCCCTCATCCAGTTCGGTGGCACGCGTTTGAGCCGATGGGCTTCGCAAGCCTTCACTCGTGCAGTTTTCAATCATGCAACCACACCTCCAGCGTTTGTCCGTGCTCCAGTACACTGGTGATGCTTGGCTGTTGGCGCATAACCCAACCCGAGCCATGCACATGCAAACGCAAGCCACGCCGAGCTGAAAAGCGCCGCACTTCACGCATCGACATACCAAACAACGATTCCACATCTAGGCTGGCTGCATTCGCGGCAATGGGCATGGTTTGCCAGCCTGCAGTTTCACCCGCATGAAAGTGATCCGATCGCCCGGATGGCGATACATCATCCACAGGAGCAGCCGAAACACCTAGGTAAGGCAGTACGCTTTCTGCAATATGGCGGAATACCGGAGCTGCCACCTGACCACCGTAAATGCTCTTTTTCGGCTCATCCACCAACACCACAATGACCAGTTGCGGATCAACCGCCGGTGCAAAGCCAGCAAATACGGCATTGTATTTACCCTTGCTATAACCGCCTCTCGCATTGGCCTTTTGTGCCGTACCGGTTTTTCCAGCCACACGATAACCTGCTGGCACAGCTTTCCAGCCCGTACCATCTTTACTCGTCGCATACTCAAGCATTTGCCCGACCTGATGCGCAATCGAAGAACTCATAACGCGTACCGGAGCATGCTCAGCGAGGCGTTCGACAAACAGTGTTGGCGGTAAAAACTGGCCATCATTGGCCAATACGGAAAATGCCGTCGCAAGTTGCAACGGCGTGACAGCGATACCCTGTCCGAAAGC